>JANNBI010000137.1:0-25435 GCA_031385345.1 Paracoccaceae bacterium
TGGCCTTTGCCATTCCGCTGCTGATCCTGACCTATCTGACCTATACCTTCTTTGCCTTTGATCTGCCCGGTCTGGCCGCCCGCGCCCGTCTGGACAATGCCGCGATCCTTTTGTCGGATTTCTGGTCGCACAAAACCCATGTCACCCGCGACAATCGCAGCGGCGAAGTGACCATCGCGATCGAGGGCGAGGCGAAGGGCACCTATCCCCCTGCCATGTTGCCCGACTGGGTAACGCGCGACGGGGCGGTGACGCGCATCGACCTTGGGTCGGGCCATCTGATCACCTATGACACGGCGGGCGCGCGCTATGTCGTGCCGGGCTATGGCACGATCGACATTCGCCCCGACGGTGGCAAGGTGGCGCTGACCGCGCCGCTGCCGCTGCCAACCTGGATCAACGCGTCGGACACCAAGGTTTCGGTGACGACAGGGGCCGGGCGGTTCAACTATTCCCGGTCCAAGGTGGAAACCTTCAAGTATCAACCGGGGTGGGAGTTGTTCTTTTTCACCCTCGACAGCCCGTTTTATGGCAAATCCATCGGCCAGTTGGCCGGTCTGGCGCTGGGGGGCGACCGTCTGGACCCGGCCCGCAGCAATCTGGGGTTCATGGCCTCCGATATCTGGACCAACAAGATGTGGCGGCACGGCGATGTGGTCTGGGCGCTGTTTGAAACCGTGCTGATGGCCTTTCTTGGCACCATCGGCGCGGCGCTGGTGGCCCTGCCCTTGGGCTTTGCCGCCGCCTCCAACTTCATGCCGTTTCGCGCGATCCGCTTTGCCTTTCGTCGGGTGTTCGACTTTATCCGCGGGGTGGACGGGTTGATCTGGACCATCATCCTGTCGCGCGCCTTTGGTCCGGGGCCGATGACCGGGGCGCTGGCGATCCTGATCACCGACACCGGCACTTTCGGCAAGATGTTTTCCGAAGCGTTGGAAAACATTGATGAAAAGCAGATCGAAGCCATCCGGTCGACCGGAGCAAACGCCGTGCAGCGCGCGCGGTTCGGGGTGATCCCGCAGGTGACGCCGGTGCTGCTGTCGCAGGTCTTGTACTATCTGGAATCCAACACCCGCAGCGCCACGGTGATCGGGGCCATCGTCGGCGGCGGTATCGGATTGCTTTTGACCCAAGCCATCCAGACCCAAAAGGACTGGGAGGAGGTGGCCTATTACATGACCCTGATCGTGCTGATGGTCATGGCGATGGACAGCCTGTCGGGTTGGCTGCGCCGCAAGCTGATCAAGGGGGAATAGGTGCCGAAACTTAACGCCGATACCCCCTATCTGCACCCCGATTGCCAGATCGTCACCTCGACCTTCGGTGCCTTTTGCGAGGTGGGGCAGGGCGCGCGGATCGTCAATTCCACCTTTGAAGATTACGCCTATTGCGACCGGCTGGCCGATATCGCCAACACGACGCTGGGCAAGTTTGCCAATGTCGCGGCGATGACGCGGATCGGGCCAACCGATCATCCGATGGACCATGCCAGCCTGCACCATTTCCTGTACCGGTCCGGCACTTATTGGGCGGATGCGTCGGACGATCCGGCGTTTTTCGCCCATCGGGCCAGCCGCCGCACGGTGATCGGGCCGGACACCTGGATCGGCCACGGGGCCATCGTCAAACCCGATGTGACCATCGGCGCGGGGGCGGTGGTGGCGGCCGGGGCCGTGGTGACGCGCGATGTTGCCCCCTACATGATCGTCGCCGGGGTGCCCGCCACGCCGCTGCGCGCCCGCTTTGCCGCGCCGATTGCGGATCGCCTTTTGGCGCTGGCTTGGTGGGACTGGCCGCATGACCGCCTGCGCACCGCATTGGACGATTTCCGTGCGCTGAAGGCCGAAGCGTTTCTGGAGGCTTACGGCGGTTAAACCCGCCCCTCGTCGGCGGCGACGGTCAGTGTCACCCGGTCGCCCGCGAACCATGTCGTGCCATGCTCGATCGGTTGCCCCTGCGCATCGACATTCAGCGCCACCGACCGCAGCAGCGGCGCGCCTTGCGGCAGGTGCAGCGCCAGCGCCAGCAGAGTATCGGCCAGCTTGGCGGTGATCCGGGTCTGCGCGCGGGTATAATCGGCCAGCCCGCAGGCCAGCAGCGCCACTGTGACCGAGGTCTGGTCAGCCATCGCCGCCAGCAATCCCGGAAAGCGGTCCGCCGGAAAGACCGACCGGAAGGCGGCAATCGGCTGATCATCTGCGCGCGAGATCCCTTCTATCACATGCACCGGCGCACCGGGCGGCAGGCGCAGCGCATTTGCGTCCTGCGCGCTGGCTGGGCAGGTTTCCAACCGGGTGATCAGGCGCGACGGCGTGCGGCCCGACTCCAGGAGGTTCTGGTGAAACCGCACCCGTCGGCCAAGGGGGTAATCGGTCGGGCGGCTGGTCACAAACACCCCCGCGCCGCGCCGCGCATGGGTCAGCCCCGCCTCGGCCAATGCAGACAGGGCATGGCGCACGGTGTGGCGGTTGACGCCAAAGCGCCGCGCCAACTCCGCCTCGGTCGGCAGTTTGGCACCGGGGGCATAAGCGCCCTGCGCGATTTCAGTGGTCAGACTGTCAGCGATGGATCGCCAGATCGGACTGCGGGGCATCTGTCACCAAAACTTCACGTGCAAGCGGGGCGCGGGGCGGCTAGTATTTGTCTAGTTGTATATGACACTAGACAGCTTCGCAAGATGTCGGGACCAAAATGACACCATCTGCCGATCCGAATGCAAAAACTGGCGCCAAAGCTGACCGGGAACCCGCATTCTCCACCGCCGACCGTCAGGATTGGATGGGGCTTCTGGCCCGCGCCACCCCGGCGCGTCTGGCCGAATTGTTCCCCGACCTGCCGCCGCACAGCCTGCTGCGCCCGCCCGAAATCGGCGCGGTCATGGTGCAGGGGCGTACCGGCGGCACCGGCCAGCCGTTCAATCTGGGTGAGATGACAGTGACCCGCTGCGCGCTGCGTCTGGCGACCGGCGCGCTGGGCCATGCCCATGTGCAGGGCCGCGACAAATCCCACGCCCTGCGCGCCGCCGCTTTGGACGCCCTGCTGCAAACCGATCAGGACGCGACCTTGCGCGCCCGTATCCTGCATCCCTTGCAGGCCGAAGAAAGCGCCCGCCGCGCCACCCGCGCCGCCAAGGCCGCCGCCACCCGGGTCGAGTTTTTCACCCTTGTCCGAGGTGAGGATAAATGACCCAAACCCCAACCGCCCCCCAAACCCCCGACATTCTGATGGGCGGCTTTGCCGATGCCGCCGTACAATCCTCGCGCGCGTTTCGCGCCGCGCTGGATGCGTTTTCGCGCCCCGGTCAGATCCGGACCCTGACCGGCGCGCAGCCCCCGGCCCCCCTGTCCGTCGCGGCGGGGGTGCTGGTGCTGACTCTGTGCGATCCGACCACGCCGGTTCATCTGGCGGGGGCGCATGACTGCGCCGACCTGCGCGACTGGATCACCTTTCACACCGGCGCGCCGCTGGTCGGCGCGGATCGGGCCAGCTTTGCCATCGGCACATGGGACGCGCTGACGCCGGTGACGCGCTTTGCCGTGGGGTTGCCGGATTACCCCGACCGCGCCGCCACCTTGATCGTCGAAATGCCCGAACTGACGGCCACAGGTGCGCGCCTGACCGGTCCCGGCATCGCGGATCGGGCAAATCTGTCCCTGCCCGAAACCGCCGCCTTCGCCGCCAACCGCGCGCTGTTTCCGCTGGGGTTTGATTGCTTCTTGACCTGTGACAGCCGCGTCGCGGGCCTGCCCCGGTCCACCGTTGTGGGGGGTTTCTGATGTATGTTGCCGTCAAAGGCGGAGAGCGCGCCATCGACGCCGCCCATGCCTGGCTGGCCGAGGAACGGCGCGGCGACCCGGGCATTGCCGAATTGTCCTTGCCCCAGATCCGCGCGCAGCTTGGGCTTGCGGTCAACCGGGTCATGGCCGAAGGCTCTCTTTTCGACGCCGATCTGGCGGCTTTGGCGATTAAACAGGCGCGCGGTGACCTGATAGAGGCGGTGTTTCTGATCCGCGCCTACCGCACCACCCTGCCGCGTTTTGGCGCGACTTTACCGGTCGATACCGCGCGCATGGCGCTGATCCGCCGCATCTCGGCCACCTACAAGGATCTGCCGGGGGGGCAGATTCTGGGGCCGACCTTTGACTACACGCACCGTCTGCTTGACTTCGCCCTTGCCGCCGAAGGTGCTGCGCCGCCCCCCGCCGCCACCGCCCCGGCAAATCCGGACCCGGTGCCGCATGTCACCGAATTCCTGAACCGCGACGGCCTGATCGAACCCGCCAGCGACCCCGCCAGCCACGAACCCCCGCCCGACCTGACCCGCGACCCGATGGAATTGCCCGCCGCCCGTGCCCTGCGCCTGCAAGCCCTGACACGCGGTGACGAGGGGTTCATCCTGTCGCTCGCCTATTCCACCCAGCGCGGCTATGGCCGCACCCATGCTTTCGTCGGTGAATTGCGCATCGGCATGGTCGCCGTCCAGATGGAGATCCCCGAACTGGGCTTTGCCGTCGATATCGGCGAGGTGGAGGTGACCGAATGCGACACCGTCAACCAGTTCAAGGGCAGCAAGACCGAACCGCCGCAGTTTACCCGTGGTTATGGGCTGGTGTTCGGGCAGACCGAACGCAAGGCCATCGCCATGGCTTTGGTGGACCGCGCCCTGCGTTGGCGTGACCTTGGAGAGGATTTCACCGGCGCCCCGGCGCAGGACGAAGAATTCGTGCTGATGCATTCAGACAATGTGCAGGCCACCGGATTTCTGGAGCATATCAAACTGCCGCATTACGTGGATTTTCAGGCCGAACTGGAACTGGTGCGCCGGTTGCGCGCCGCCGCGTTTGCCGTGCAAGAGGCCGCCGAATGACCCTAATCGCCGGCGCTGCCATCCCCGTCGCCGCCATCCGACTTGCTCGCCTCGGGCGTGTCTTTGCGATCCGGGCTGACCGTACTTGCGGGGATCCAGCCATCGCTGCCGTTGCGTGCCGCGTTGTCGCGTCGCGTTGCCTGCGCCGCAAGAATTCTGTGCCGCAACAGGGCAATCCCGACAATCACCACCGCCGCGACAACCGCATATCCCGTCAGGCCCATTGCCGCCCCCTGTACACTCGTCATGCGGGCGCTGACCGAAAGCTTCGCTCATGACCGACCACGCCTATAATTTCGCATATCTTGACGAACAAACCAAGCGGATGATCCGCCGCGCGATCCTGAAAGGTGTGGCGGTTCCCGGCTATCAGGTGCCCTTTGCCAGCCGCGAAATGCCCATGCCCTATGGCTGGGGCACCGGGGGGGTGCAGGTGACAGCTGCGTGCCTGACGCCCGACGACGTGCTGAAGGTGATTGATCAGGGCGCGGATGACACCACCAACGCCGTGTCGATCCGCAAGTTCTTTCAACGCACCGCCGGGGTTGCCGTGACCGAGGCGACGCGCGACGCCAGCATCATCCAGACCCGCCACCGCATCCCCGAAACCGCGCTGCACGAGGGGCAGATCCTGGTCTATCAGGTGCCGATCCCAGAACCCCTGCGCTTTCTGGAACCGCGCGAGGTTGAGACGCGCAAGATGCACGAGCTGGAAGAATACGGGTTGATGCATGTGAAACTGTACGAGGATATCGCCCGCCACGGCACCATCGCCACCGCCTATGCCTATCCGGTCAAGGTCGAAGGGCGCTATGTGATGGACCCGTCCCCGATCCCGAAATTCGACAATCCCAAACTGTCGAACTCACCCGCGCTGCAACTGTTCGGCGCGGGACGCGAGCAGCGGATCTATGCCCTGCCGCCGTTCACTCATGTCGTTAGCCTCGATTTCGACGACCACCCCTTTGTGGCGTCGAAAGCCCCGCATGACTGCGATCTGTGCGGGTCGTCCGCCAGCTATCTGGACGAGGTGATCACCGATGATCAGGGCGGGCGGATGTTCGTCTGTTCCGACACCGATTTCTGCCGGACCCGCCGCGCCGCAGGCCATGCCGGACGCCTGACCGCCCTGACCGGGGCCGCTCTGACCGGGGCCGTCCTGACCGGGGCCGCCCCCCCTCCCCATCCCTCCCCCACCGGGGGGGAGGGGGTCGTCCTTGCGACCAAAGCCGCGCATCAGCCAACGGGCACCCCCCCTCCCCCTCGTGGGGAGGGGATGGGGGTGGGGGGCCACATCGCGTCCACCCACCATTGCCCGACCATCCACCCGGCCCCACAATCCCCGCAAAAGGCCCTGCCATGACCGACACTCCCCTTCTATCGGTCCGGCACCTGACCAAACGCTACGGCGCGCGGATCGGCTGTGCGGATATCTCGTTTGATCTATTCCCCGGCGAGGTTTTGGGCATCGTGGGCGAAAGCGGCTCGGGCAAATCCACGCTTCTGTCCTGCCTTGCAGGGCATCTGCCCCCCGACGCCGGGCAGGTGATCTTTGACACCACCTCTGGCCCCCGCGACACCGTCACCATGGCCGAGGCCGACCGCCGCCGACTGGCGCGCACCGACTGGGCCTTTGTCCACCAGAACCCGCGCGACGGTCTGCGGATGGGGGTTTCAGCGGGCGGCAATGTCGGGGAACGGCTGATGGCCATCGGCGCGCGCCACTACGGTGACATCCGCGACACAGCCGTCGATTGGCTGGGCCGGGTCGAAATCGCCGCCGACCGCATCGACGACCGCCCCCGCGCCTTGTCCGGCGGCATGCAGCAGCGCCTGCAAATCGCGCGCAATCTGGTCACCGGCCCACGTCTGGTTTTCATGGACGAACCGACGGGCGGACTTGATGTGTCGGTTCAGGCCCGGCTCTTGGATCTGCTGCGCGGCTTGGTGCGGCAGATGGGGCTGTCGGCGGTGATCGTCACGCATGATCTGGCCGTGGTGCGCCTGTTGGCCGACCGGCTGATGGTGATGAAGGATGGCCGCGTCGTCGAACAGGGCCTGACCGATCAGGTGCTGGACGACCCGCAGCACGCCTATACCCAGCTTCTTGTCAGCTCTGTGCTGCAGGTATGAAATGGCAGGTATGAAATGATCGAAATCCGAAATCTGTCCAAAAGCTTTACCCTGCACAATCAGGGCGCCGCCGTTATCCTGGTGATGGAAAATGCCGCGCTGTCGGTGGCTCCCGGCGAATGCGTCGGGCTGATCGGGGCGTCCGGGGCCGGGAAATCGACGCTGATGCGCATGGTCTGGGGCAATTATCTGGCGGCCAGCGGCATGATCCGTGTCGGTACGCTGGATGTGGCCAAGGCCGCCCCGCGCGAAATCTTGCTTCTGCGCCGCGAAACCCTGGGCTATGTCAGCCAATTCCTGCGCGTCGTGCCGCGCGTGCCGACGCTGGATGTGGTGGCCGAACCCCTGTTGACGCTGGGCGTGCCGCTGGACGAAGCCCGCGCGCGCGCCGCGCACCTGCTGGCGCGGCTGAACATCCCCGACCGGTTGTGGTCGCTGTCGCCCACCACCTTTTCGGGCGGCGAACAGCAGCGCGTCAACATCGCGCGCGGCTTTGTCTATCCCTATCCGGCCTTGCTGCTGGACGAACCCACCGCCAGTCTGGACGCCGCCAACCGCGAGGTCGTGCTGACCCTGATTGAGGAGTCGAAGGCCCAAGGCGAAGCAATCCTTGGGATTTTCCATGACGAGGCGGCGCGCGACCGCCTGTGCGACCGCGTTGTCGATGTGCGCGCCTTTACCCCGGTGGCGGCATGACGCCGGACCTGATCCTCGGCGCGCAACCCACCGCGACACCGGTGCCGGGACGGCTGTTTCTGGTCGTCGGCCCGTCCGGCGCGGGCAAGGACACGCTTCTGGCCGGGGCGCTTGCCGCTGATCCGCGCCTGCATTGGGCGCGCCGCCTGATCACCCGCCCCGAATCCGCTGGGGGAGAGCCGTTTGAAGGCGTCTCCGAAACCCAGTTTCGCGCCCGTCTGCTCGCCGGGGATCTGGCGCTGCACTGGCGCGCGCATGGGCTAAGCTACGGCGTGACCAATGCCGAACTGGCCCCGCTGTTGCAGGGCCGCGACGTGCTGCTGAACGGCTCTCGTGGCGCAATCGCGCAGGCCGTGGCCCGCTTTCCAGACCTGAAAATCCTGCACATCACCGCCCCCCTGCCGGTGCTGGCCGACCGTCTGGCGGCCCGGGGCCGCGAACCGCGCCCGCAGGTCGAGGCGCGGTTGGCCCGCGCCTCGCTGGCCCTGCCCGCCGATCTGCCTGCCGACCTGTCGGTGACCCAGATCGTCAATGATGCCAGCCCGGCGCTGGGCGTGGCGCAGCTGCTTCAGGCGCTAAGGGCATAGCGATGCAGCACCGAAAACCGCCCGTCCAGATCTTCGCCGCACAGGCACAGATCCGCCACCACAAACGGCTGCGGCACCACACCGGCGAAATGCGCCCGCGCCAAAGGTTCCAGAAGCGCGGCGCGGGGCGGGGGCAACTGGTCGGTCAAGGTCAGGTGAAACTGAAACTCCTCCATCACATGCGGATAGCCGTATTGCGCCAGCAAGTCGGCCTGACGCTGGGTCAGACGGTCCGGCCTGCGCCGTGCCACCTCGGCCTTGGTCAGGGCGGCGCGGAACGGGTCCAGATCGCGCACCACATCAGCCGCCAGCGCCATCAGGTCGTCAGCAGGACCACGCGGGATCAGCGCCAGAAAACCGTGCAGATTGACCAGATCCAGACCGGGCATCTTCACCGCGGGCAAACGCGCGGCCAGCCGTTCGACGGCCTGCGCCAAATCCTCGGGACTGGAGCCTTCGGCCAGACGGAACGGCGGCTTGATCGTGCCGTGAAACCCGTACCGTCGCGGCGCGGCGGTGTCCGCGCTCAGCCCGTCAATGTCGGGCTGCGGCACGGCGCAGGCACGCTGAATGTCCCAGCCCAGCCAGCGCGCGGCGGCTTCGGCAAAGGCCCCATCCGGCGGGGCGTAATAGATCGCATAGCGCGTAATCTGGGTCATCCCGCCGCCTTTATCCGCCTTTCGTCACATCCCTGTGACAGATCCCTGTCATGCCGCCCCAACGCCGATTTGCGAAAGCCCGACCGATGACCGACACCATCCTTGCCAATGCCACGCTTGTCCTGCCGACCGAGGTGATCCACGGCGCGCTAAGGATCACCGACGGACATATCACCGCCATTGATCCGGGCAACGCGGTTCCTGCCGGGGCGGTGGATTGCGGCGGCGATCTGGTGCTGCCTGGCCTGATCGAACTGCATACCGACAATCTGGAGCGTCATATCGAACCCCGGCCCAAGGTCAATTGGCCCCATGCCAGCGCCATTCTGGCCCATGACGGCGAATTGGCGAGCGTCGGCATCACCACGGTGTTTGACGCCCTGCGCGTCGGGTCGGTGGTGTCCATGTCCAAGGCGAATTACGGCGAATATGCCCGGCTTCTGGCGGATGAGATTCTGGGTCTGCGCGCCGCTGGTGCCCTGCGCGTCAGCCATTTCCTGCATCTGCGCGCCGAGGTTTGCTCCGAAACCCTGATCGACGAGCTGGCGAAATTCGGCTCGCAGGACCGCATCGGCATCGTCAGCCTGATGGATCACACCCCCGGTCAGCGCCAATTCCGCGATGTCACCCAATTGCGCGCCTATGTCTGCGGCAAGCATGGCCTGTCCGAAGGCGAGTTTGAAAACCACATTGCCGAACAACAGGCCCTGTCGGCCCGCCTTGGTGCCGCACATGAGGCGGCAGCGGTCGCGGCGGCCCGGCGCTTTGGTGCGGTGCTGGCCAGCCATGACGACACCACGCTGGCGCAGGTCGAAATCTCGGACCGCCACGGCGCGCATTTCGCGGAATTTCCCACAACCGAGGAAGCCGCCCGCGCCTGCCGCGCCCATGGCATTCAGGTGATGATGGGCGCGCCGAACCTGATCCGGGGCGGCTCTCATTCCGGCAATGTCGCCGCCAGCCTTCTGGCCGAGGCGGATTTGCTGGACATCCTGTCGTCGGATTACGTGCCGTCGTCGCTGCTGTCGGCGGCGCTGCTGCTGGGCGATTTGTGGGGCGATGTGGCGCGCGGCGTGCGCAGCGTCACCCTGGCCCCGGCACAGGCGACCGGCCTGTCAGACCGGGGACGCCTGGACTTGGGCGCGCGCGGCGACGTGATCCGCGTCACCCGACTGGCTGGCGCTGCGGCGCTGCGCGGCACATGGGTGCTGGGTCAGCGCGTCGGGTAATGTCAGGCCTGTCGGCGCCTCTCCCCTTCCCCTTGATCGCCCTGAAACCTGCCAAGCTGCGGCTGACCACAGGCACACCCGCGTTCTCCCCTATGCGCAGGATGCGCCCAAACTTGTCGGTCCTCGGTAAATTGACACTGCCGGAAAGCGCCCCTTTTCGCGGCCATTCGCACAACCGGGCGTCATCCGCCCTATGCGGTAACTCGCCCCCGCCCCCACTTGTCCACAGAAGATTTCCCAACAAATCACTTTACAGGGTTTCCGTTTGCGCACACCATATCTAGTAAGAGACAGTGCGGGCTCTACCGTCTGTTGCCCGACACCCCAGCCGTTAGTGGCCCTTTGCCATACGTCGGCTTTATTATGAGGTCGGTTATGGGGCTAGCGGAAGATTTTCTGGGCGAGGATGACCTGCATCCGATTGATATCGTTGAAACTTTAGCGAACGAACATGCGTGGGAATTTGACCGCGTGACCGAAGATCAGATTGCCATGTCGGTCGAAGGCCAGTGGCGCACCTATTCGCTGACCCTCGCCTGGTCGCCGCAAGATGAAACCCTGCGGCTGATCTGCACCTTTGAAATGGAACCGCCGCTGGACCGCCGGGCGCAGCTTTTCGACGTGCTGAACCGCTGCAATGACATGGTCTGGACCGGCGCCTTCACCTATTGGGACGAACAAAAGCTGATGGTCTGGCGTTATGGTCTGTGTCTGGCGGGCGGTCTTTTCGCCGGGCCGGATCAGATTGACCGGCTGATTTCCTCGGCGGTGCTGGCGTCTGAACGGTTTTATCCGGCGTTTCAGATGGTGTCATGGGGCGACAAAACCCCCGCCGAAGCCATGCATGTCGCCATTGCCGAGGCCTATGGCCGGGCCTGACCGCCCGCCGTCGCCCATTTTCTCCCCCACATCACCCCCAAGAACACCCATTGAAGCCGCGCCAAGCCGCGCCTAACCTGACCCGAAAATCAGGAGGCTTTGCATGGCGTTGGAACAGGTGGCCGAACGGGGGCTGGTGCTGCTGGGATGCGGCAAGATGGGGTCGGCCCTGCTGTCAGGCTGGCTTGATGCTGGTCTGCCCCCCGCCAGCGTCTGGGTGCTGGACCCCAACCCCACGGACTGGCTGCGCGCCAGCGGTGTGCATGTGAACCAAGGCATCCCACCCGCCCCCGCCGTGGCGCTTCTGGCCGTCAAACCGCAGATGATGGGCGCGGCCTTGCCCAGTCTTCAGGCGCTGGGCAACGGCTCCACTTTGGTCGTCTCCATTGCCGCCGGCACCTCGATCGCCAGCTTTGAGGCGGTGTTCGGCCCTCGCACCCCCATCGTGCGCACCATGCCCAACACCCCCGCCATGGTCGGCCGTGGCATCACCGGCATCGTCGGCAATGCCCACGCCGGGGCGGCGGGACTGGCCTTGGCCGAAGAGCTGATGTTGGCGGTGGGGCAGGTCGTGCGGCTGGACAGTGAAGGTCAGATCGACGCGGTCACCGGCCTGTCCGGATCGGGCCCCGCCTATGTGTTTCACCTGATCGAGGCGATGGCGCAGGCCGGCATTGCGCAGGGCCTGTCGCCCGAAGTCTCGATGAAACTGGCCCGCGCCACGGTCTGCGGTGCGGGCGAACTGGCGCACCGCGCCTCGGACACCGCCGAACAGTTGCGCATCAACGTCACCTCGCCCGGTGGCACCACCGCCGCCGCCTTGGCGCATCTGATGGATCCGGTCACTGGCCTGCCGCCGCTGATGGCGCGCGCCGTGGCCGCCGCCACCCAGCGCGGCCACGAGTTGTCGCAATGATCAGCTATGATGATTTCGCCGCCGTCGATATCCGCGTCGGCCGCATCGTGCAGGCCGAACCCTTCCCGCAGGCGCGCAAACCGGCGATCAAGCTGTGGGTCGATTTCGGCGGCGATCTGGGCGTCAAGAAATCCTCTGCCCAGATCACCCGACACTACACCCCCGAGGGGTTGATCGGACGGCAGGTGCTGGCCGTCGTCAACTTTCCGCCGCGCCAGATCGGCAAGGTCATGTCCGAGGTGCTGGTGCTGGGCCTGCCCGATGCCGACGGCGAGGTGGTGTTGATCGGTCCCGGCCATGAGGTTCCTTTGGGGGGCAGATTGTTTTGAAAACCCTGCTGATCACCCGCCGCCTGCCCGATACTGTGCTGGACGCCGCCCGCGCCCGGTTTGACGTGACCCTGCGCGACCGGACCGATGCCTTAACCCCCGCCGAATTGCGCGCCGCGCTGCGCGATTTTGACGCCGTCCTGCCCACCCTTGGCGACCGTTTTCAGGCCGATGTCTTTGCCGATGTGCCAACGCCCCGCGCCCGGATTCTGGCGAATTTCGGGGTCGGCTTTAACCATATCGACACCGCCGTCGCCCGCGCCCATGGCCTGATCGTCACCAACACGCCCGGTGCGGTGACCGATGCCACCGCCGACATTGCTCTGACGCTGATGCTGATGACCGCCCGCCGCGCCGGCGAGGGCGAGCGGCTGTTGCGCGCCGGGGCATGGACGGGCTGGCATCCGGTGCAATTGCTGGGCCTGCCGGTCACGGGCCGCTCGCTGGGGATCATCGGCATGGGCCGCATCGGTCAGGCCATCGCGCGGCGCGGCCATTTCGGCTTTGGCATGTCGGTCCGGTTCCACAACCGCTCAACGGTCACGGACCTTGACCTGCCCGCCGCTCAGGTCACGATGGATGAGGTTCTGGCCGCCGATTTCGTCGTCGTCGCGGTGCCCGGCGGGCCGAACACCCACCATCTGATGAACGCCGCCGCCTTCGCCGCGATGCGCCCCGGCGCCATTTTCATCAACATCTCGCGCGGCGACGTGGTGGACGAGGCCGCCCTGATCGCCGCCCTGCAAGGCGGTCAGATCGCCGGGGCGGGTCTGGATGTCTACGAATTCGAACCTCAGGTTCCCGCCGCTCTGCGCGCCATGGAAAACGTCACCCTTCTGCCCCATCTGGGCACCGCCGCGTTTTCGGTGCGGACCGCCATGGGCCTGATGGCCGTCGCCAACCTGATCGCCTGGGACGAAGGCCGTCCCCTGCCGAACCCGGTCTGACCGATGGCCGCGCCTGATCCCGGCATAGCCAAGAAGGGCCTCCGGCGGGGATATTTTTGTCAAGATGAAGGATCATTCACCTTGGTCCAAATATCCCCGCCGGAGGCTCTTTTGGGTCTGAACCTCCCCGCCCCAAAACTTTGCGCGGCGTGGGTAACGATCCATGGCAATGCCGGCCAAGCGGGGCTGAATGCCCCCGCGGGCGGCTTTTTCGGGCGGGTGTGGCGATGATCATCTCGCGCGGGCGACGCTATATCTTTGTTCATATTCCCAAAACCGGCGGCACCGCGCTGACGCTTGCGCTGGAGGCGCGGGCGATGAAGGACGATATCCTGATCGGGGACACGCCCAAAGCGCGGGCGCGCAAAGCCCGGCTGCACGGCGTCAAAACCGCCGGGCGGCTGTGGAAACATTCCACCTTGACTGACATTCAGGGTCTGGTGACCGAGGTTGAACTCGCCAGTTTCTTCACCTTCACCCTGGTGCGCAACCCCTGGGACCGCGCGGTCAGCTATTACCACTGGCTGCGCGCCCAGGTCTTTGCCCATCCCGCCGTCGGTCTGGCCAAGACCCATGACTTCGCCGGGTTTCTGGCCCATCCGCAAACCCAGACCGCCTTTCGGCTGTGGCCCGCCCCGGCCTATCTGCGCGACGGGACCGGGGCGGAACGCGCCTCGGCCTTTGTGCGTCTGGAACATCTGGAGCAGGATCTGGCCCCGGTCGAGGCGCATCTGGGGTTCAAACTTCTGCCCTTGCCGCGGGCCAATGCCTCGGCGCGCGACGCCGATTACCGGAGCTATTACAGTCCCGACAGCGCCGAACTTCTGGCGCGGATCTGCGCCGAAGATATCGCGCGCTTTGGCTATCGGTTCTGACGTCGCCCATTTGGTGCGATCTGGAAACAGTCTGTTTTGCCTCAATTCCGCGCGATTTCGGCCACATTTGCGGGGTCCCCTAGGCAGATAGATCGGCCACCCGGCCTTTTTTCAAAAAAACCAATCAGTTGTTCGCGTCATTTAAATGGTAGGAGTTTCACCATGCCCGGCACCCCGGCTTCGCTTCCCACAGCCGAATATTTTTGTCAGTTGGACGGTCTTTCCTTCACGGTCCAAGTCTATCAGCTGCCGGATGGCAGCTTTGAAGGTAAGATCACGGTCGATGAAGGTTCGGCGGATTTCAACGCCATCTACTTCGGGGATGGCATTGACGATGGCAGCAGCGCCAGCCTGAACGGCCCGCTGAACATGAACAACGGCAGTTCAACGGACTGGGATCAGGCGATCAAACTGTCCTCGCCGGGTCTGGGCAAGTTGGGCGCCGACAAACCCACCTTTCTGTCCGAGGGTGAAAGCTTTTCCTTTGCGCTGGATATCGACAGCCTGGACGAGATTGCCGATATCGGCATTCGCGCCACGTCAACCAGCACGCCCGAAGGTTCGATCAAATGCGAATTGACGCCGGTGATTGATGACGAGGATGAGGATTACGGCATCGATTACCTGACCGGGCCAATCGGTGGGAACACCGATGCGCAGGCGGTAGCGCCCGTTGCCGAAATGGCAGCCCCCGTGGCTGAAGCCGCAGCGCCTGTGGCTGAAGCGGCAGCGCCGTTGGCTGAAGCGGCAACGCCCGTGAATGACGCCGCAGCGCCGGTGGTTGATGCCGCAACGCCCGTGGCTGACGCGGCAGCGCCGGTGGAGGAAGCTGAAACGCAAACACCCGCCCTCGAAACGCCCCCGGCTGAGGCAGAAACGTCAGCAGCGGAACCTGAAACGCCCTCGGCAGAGGGAGAGGGCGAGCCTGCCGCAGAAACTCCCGCCCCGGTCTTTGGAGCTGATCTGGATGATGCGGAATACTACAGCCAGTTTGCCAACTTGATCGGCGTGGCCCCCGACGAGGCACCTTTGCCCGACGAAGAGTTGGAAGACGATTACGCCTTCGATTACTGACCCTGTCCACGGGAATAGAATGAGCCCCTTGGCACCTTGGGGCTCACCTTTCGTTCAAATGAGGGGCGGCTGTCAGGCCGCCCTTTTCGTCAGATCCGGATAGAACTTCGTCCCCTTGGCCGCCATGTCGCGCAGCAGGTCCGGGGCGGTGAAGCGGGGGCCAAGGGCGGCCAGCCCATCGCAGATTTCGACCGCCGAGGCCGCGCCGATGATGTCCAGCCAGCCAAACGGACCGCCCGACCAGGGCGCAAAGCCCCAGCCCAGGATCGCGCCCACGTCGCCTTCGCGGATGTCGGTCAGAACGCCGTCCTCCAGCGCGCGGACGGCCTCCAGCACTTGGGCCATCAGCAGACGGTGCTGCACGGTTTCCAGATCAGGCTGCGCGGCAGCCTGCGGAAACTGCGCTGCCAGCCCGTCCCACAGGCCCAGACGGTCGCCCTTGTCGCCGTAGGCATAAAAGCCCGCATTGGCCTTCTTGCCCATGCGGCCCTGACCCTCCATCCAGAACAGCACTTCGTCCACCGCGCCATCGGGATAGGCGTCGCCCATCGCGGCCTTGATGGCCTTGGCGATTTTCACCCCCAGATCGATCGAGGTTTCATCAACCAGTTGCAGCGGCCCCAGCGGCATTCCCAACAGCTTGGCGGCGTTTTCCACCAGTGCAGGATCCACCCCTTCGGCCAGCATCCGGATGCCCTCGTTGATATAGGGGATGATGCAGCGGTTGGCGTAAAAGAACCGCGCGTCGTTGACCACGATGGGGGTTTTGCGGATCTGGCGGACGAAATCCAGCGCCTTGGCCACAGCGCGGTCCCCGGTCTGCTTGCCCCGGATGATTTCCACCAGCGCCATCTTGTCCACCGGGCTGAAGAAATGGATACCGATGAACTGCTCGGCCCGGATGCTGGCCTTCGCCAGACCCGAGATCGGCAGGGTTGAGGTGTTGGTGGCAAAGATGCAGTCGGCCCCGACCGCCGCCTCGACCTTTGCGGTCACCTCGGCCTTGACCTTCGGATCTTCAAACACTGCCTCGACCACCAGATCGCAGCCGGACAGGGCGGCGTAATCTGTGGTGGCGGTGATGCGGGCCAGAACTTCGGCCTTCTTGTCGGCGGTGACTTTGCCGCGCTTCATGCCCTTGTCCAGAATCGCCTCGGAATGCGCGCGGCCCCGCGCTGCCGCTTCATCGGTGCTGTCGATCAGCACCACCGTAATCCCGGCATTGGCCGCGACATAGGCGATCCCGGCCCCCATCATGCCCGCCCCGATCACCCCCAGCTTTTTCACCGTTTGATCCGGCGCTTTCGGTCGGTTGGCGCCCTTTTCCAGCGCCTCTTTGTTGATGAACAGGCTGCGGATCATCGCGGTTGACGACGGGTTCATCAGCACAGAGGTGAACTGCCGCGCCTCGATCTTCAGCGCCACGTCGAAAGGCACCAAAGCCCCTTCATAGACCGCGCCCAGCAAGGCTTTGGCCGCCGGATAGACGCCCATCGTCTTGCCCATCACCATCGCATTGGCGCCGACAAACATCATATAGCCCGCCGGGTGATAGGGATTGCCGCCCGGCATTTTATAGCCTTTGTCGTCCCAGACCTTTACCAGATCGGCATCTTTCGCGCCCAGAACCCATTCCTTGGCCCGCGCCAGCAGTTGATCTGCGGGAACAACCTCGTCAATGATCCCGGCGGCCTTGGCCTCGGCCGGGCTGGACAGTTTGCCTTCCAGCAGGAAGGGTGCCGCGCCCATCGCGCCCAGCTTGCGCACCAGACGGGTGGTGCCGCCCGCGCCGGGGAAAATGCCGACCATGATTTCTGGCAGACCGATCTTGGCGCGCGGATTGTCGGCGGCAATGATGCGGTGGCAAGACAGCGGCAGTTCCAGCCCGATGCCCAGCGCGGTGCCCGGCAGCGCCGCCACAATCGGCTTGCCGCCCTTTTTGGTTTTCGGGTCCATGCCCGCCAGTTCGATCTTGCGCAGGATCTTGTGCATGTTCATCACGCCGTCGAAAATCGCCGCCGCGCCGCCCGCCCGCATCTGCGCGATGACGTTCAGATCCATGCCGCCGGCGAAATCCTTTTTGCCGCTGGTCAGGATGATGCCCTTGATCCCGGCATCGGCCAGCGCGCCATCGATCAGCGCGTTCAGATCGGAAAAGGCTTGGGTGGACATGACGTTCATCGACTTGGACTGCACGTCCCAAGTGATCGTGGCCACGCCGTCGGCATCGGTGGAAATGGTAAAATCGGTCATGTCGTTTGTCCTTTGGGCCAGCCGGGATAGGGGGTTGCGTCCTTGTGGGACATGGTGCGAACGCCGTTCCGGCGCGTGTAATGCAGGTCGATATCGGGATAATGGCAGGTGTCGTCGGGCAGGCGCGTGCCCACCACCAGATAGAAAACCGGGCTGTCGGTGCGGTTGCGCAGGGTATGGGCATTGGCCACACCGCGCGGCCAACAGGCCGCCATGCCGGGGGTCAGGATATGCTCGCCATCGTCCTCGACCACGGTCACCGCGCCGTTCAGCACATACAGGAACTCGTCCTCTTGCTCGTGCCAGTGGCGCTGCGTGGACTGGCTGCCGGCCATCAGATGCTCGGTGAAGGCGCCAAACTGAGTCAACCCGCCCGTGTCAGACAGGGGATAGCAAAGATAGGGGCCAAGCTGGTTGAAGCCCTCGGGATAGCCACAGCCGTCAACGCCTGCAACCGAACCCTTTCGGATGATCCGGGGCAGGGGGATGCCGTCAAATTCCGTGCCCCAGCGGTCGGGCAGGTTCAGCAATTCCTGCGGCAAATCCCCGCCGCGCAGCACCGCGCCGTCCGCATCCACCATCGCCCAGGTCATGGCGCTATGCACCTGCGTCTGGCCGTCATCGGGATAGTGGCAGCGGTCCAGCGCGACCCTGCTGCCCACGATCAGATAGGTCACCGAAGTTTCGGTCCGGTTGGTCAGGTTGTGGCCGTTCGGCTCTGCGTGGCGCCAGCACACGGCATCGCCGGGATGCAGATCCTGCGGGCCGTCGTTGTCGATCAGCGTGACAACCCCGTCCAGCACATAGACAAATTCATCCTCGCAGCTGTGCCAGTGCCGGCGTGACGATGTGGCCCCCGGCGGCAGGGTTTCACGGTGCGCGCCAAATTGCGTCAACCCGCCGGCATCTGACAGCGTCAGCGTCTGCCCGCCCCGTTCCGAGACATGCACATAAGCTGTGGCTTGATCAACGATCATCGCGGCCCCGCATAATCGCTGCCGTCTTTATAGGTGAACCGGGCGCGGCCACCCTCAACCTCGACCACCAGATCAACGTCGGAATAGGTTGCCACCTCGCGCTTTGCCTTGGTGCCGACCACCAGAAACCGCGCCACCGCCGTTGATCGGTTTACAAACTGATGGCCGTTGCCGGTGTCCGCCGGAAAGGCCGCGCAGTCGCCGGGACGCATCACCACCTCGCCCGCATCCTCGATCATAACCAACTCGCCCTCGGTCATCATCACAAACTCATCCTCGAACTGATGGGCATGGCGCAGGCTGCTGATCGCGCCGGGCTGCAAGGTCACCAGATTTGCCCCGAACTGGGTCAGGCCGCCCGCATCACCCAACCGCAGACTGCTCCGCCCGGCCATCATCGCGGCATAGGGCGCGGGATAGATGGATCCGGTTTTGACCGGCACCTGTGTCAGATCAAGTTTCGGCATCATGCCCCCCCATGGTCTTGAACTGCCGGTCGGCGGTCACCGTGCCGCGCCCCAAAGTCCAGCTGATATGCCCTTCCGAGCTTTCGATCCGCGCGATGCGCCATTCATTCCCCACCCGCCGCAGATGAAACCGCGAGGCGATCGGGTCAACGATCCGGTAAGCGCGTTGCAGGATATGGATCATCATCCAGACCACAACCCGATCCGGCCCGTCCGGCACCACCTGTTGCACGTCGCGGAAAATGTCGGTGACGCCGTGCAGGGTGATGATCTCGTGGTACAGATCGAAATCGGCGCGCAGATCGGCGTCATCGGCCATGACATGCGCCGGGGCGTCGCCCGGCACGATTTCCAGCGGAAAGACCATCAACGATTGGTACAGCCCGTAATCGCCGGTAATCAGCGCCTTTGTCAGCCTGTCGCCAATGTCCTGAAACACCCGCGCTTCCATGATCAGACCCTTTCGATGATCGTCGCCGCCCCCATGCCCGATGCGATGCACAGCGTGGCAAGGCCGACGCTTTTGCCCGTCCGCTCCAGCTCGTCCAGCAAGGTTCCGATGATGATCGCGCCCGTCGCCCCCAAAGGATGCCCCATGGCGATCGACCCGCCATTGGGGTTGACCAATGCGGGATCGACGTCAAACGCCTGCATGAAGCGCAGCACGACGGAGGCGAAAGCCTCGTTCACCTCGAAAAGATCGACGTCCGCGATGGTCATTCCGGCGTCGCGCAGGATCTTTTCGGTGGCCGGCACCGGGCCGGTCAGCATGATGGTCGGATCGGTGCCGATCTTGCAGGTGGCACGGATGCGCGCGCGGGGTTTCAGCCCCATCGCCTTGCCGAACTCGGCATTGCCGATCAGAACCGCCGCAGCCCCATCCACGATCCCGCTGGAGTTTCCGGCGTGGTGGATGTGGTTGATGGCGCGCAGATGCGGGTATTTCATCATGGCGATCTTGTCGAAACCGGGCATCACCTCGCCCATGTCCTTGAAGCTGGGCTTCAGCGCGCCCAGACCCTGCATATCAGTGCCGGGCCGCATGAATTCATCATGCGACAGGATAGGCAACCCGTTCTGGTCGGAGATCGTCACCACAGATTTCGCAAAGCGGTTGTCGGCCCAGGCCGCCGCCGCCCGCCGCTGGGATTCCACCGCCAGTGCATCCGCCATGTCGCGGGTAAAGCCGTATTCGGTGGCGATGATGTCAGCGGAAATGCCCTGCGGCACGAAATAGGTTTTCATCGCCAGACCGGGATCGACGGCAATCGCGGCCCCGTCGCTGCCCATCGGCACCCGGCCCATCATCTCGACCCCGCCGGCGATATAGGCGCGTCCCGCCCCGCCGCGCACCTGATTGGCGGCGATGTTCACCGCCTCCATTCCGCTCGCGCAGAAGCGGTTGATCGCCAGACCCGGAATGCTTTCGTGCAGGTTCGACGCCAGCACGGCCGAGCGTGCCAGACAACCACCCTGTTCGCCGACCTGGGTGACATTGCCCCAGATCACATCTTCGACCGCGTGGCCTTCCAGCCCGTTGCGGGTCTGCAAGGCGTTCAGGATCTTGGCCGACAGCGCAACCGCGGTCAGTTCGTGCAAGGCACCATCCGCCCGGCCCTTGCCGCGCGGAGAGCGCACGGCGTCATAGATAAAAGCGTCGGTCATCAAGATCTCCTTCAGGCGCGGTCGGCAGGGCTGCCGGGCATCAGATCATAGGGGGGTTTCCAGCCGGGGGTGGCCGCGATGCGGGTCATCCAGGCGTCGATATGGGGCCAGTCGGCGCGGTCAAAGCCGTAAGGTTCGGGGTAAAACAGATAGCCCGCGCAGGACAGATCCGCGATGGTCATCGCCTGCCCGGCAACCCAATTGCGGTCGGCCAGATGGCCATCCAGCACGGTATAGGCGGATTTCAGGCGGCCTTGCAGGAAGGGGATCACACCTTCGGGGCGCTTGGCCTCGGGCAGGAAATTCATCAGGAACCGCGTGGTGCCGATCGCGGTGGACAGTTTGTGATTGTCCCAGAACAGCCAGCGCAACACCTCGCGACGTTCAGCGGCCGAGCGGCCCCCAAGTTTGCCGGATTTGGAGCTGATGTAGTCAAGGATCACCCCGGACTGGGTCAGCGTGGTGTCGCCGTCCACCAGAACCGGGACTTCGCCCATTTCATTAATTGCGCGGAATTCCGGGCTGCGGGCCTCGCCGTTGAAAAAGTCAACGAACACCGGCTCCCATTCGGTCTGGGTCAGCGTCAGCGCCAGCGCGCATTTATAGGCGTTGCCGCTTTCGCCAAAGCAATAGAGTTTCGCCGTCATTGCAGACCTCCTGCCGTCATTGCCCTTGGGTGGCCCCCGGTGGCTTTGCGCCCCCGGACCCCCGCAGGATAGTTCTGCCACATTGAAGGCGGCAGATCAGCCTTTGCGCCCGTCCAGATCGGAATTGAACAGGCGCAGCCGGTGGGTCAGCGTGTCCTTGTCCATCACGGAATCGAAATGCTCGAACAGAAAGGACAGCGCCTCGCCCTCGTCCAGCCCGGCGTCGTTGGCAAAACGTTTCAGCCGGCGATAGCCATCTTCCGTCATGGCGACAGGAAATCGGCGGGTCAGGCGGAAACGTTTCGGCATCGGACACCTTTGGCGGGGCGGGGGAAGGGGATTTCGCGGAAAATGCCCTATCCCGGCAGTTTAGCATCCCGGCAGTTTAGAACGCATCGGCAGCCAATGCCATAACCGGTTCCGCGCCCGAGGTGATCCGGGCCAGATGCATGGCGCAGGCTGGAAGTTGCCGCGTCATGTAAAAGCGCCCGGTGGCGATTTTCGTGGTCAAAAAGCCCGCATCGCCGCGCCCTTCGGCCAGTGACACCTGCGCCGCCTTGGCCATCCGCGTCCACATCAGCCCCAGACAGACATGGCCCATCAGATGCATGAAGTCATAAGACCCCGCCAGTGCTGCATTGGGATCCTTGACCGCCGAGGTCATGAAGAACATCGCCGCCGTCTGCAACTGCTTTGACGCCTCTTTCAGCGGCCCGGCAAAGGCGGCCATATCGGCGTCACCCTCATGCGATTTGACCTCGGCCTTGACCATCTCGAAGAAGGCCATCACATGCTTGCCGCCGTCCTGTGCCAGCTTGCGGCCCACAAGATCCAGCGCCTGCACGCCATTGGCCCCTTCATAGATCTGCGCGATGCGGGCGTCGCGGACGAACTGGCTGACGCCGTTGTCTTCGATATAGCCATGCCCGCCCCAGATCTGCTGGGCCTGCACCGCCATCTCGAATCCCTTGTCGGTCTGAAAGCCCTTGATCACCGGGATCATCAGCGACACCAGACCGTCCGCGGCGGCATCGCCGGTGCGGTGGGTGCGGTCGATCATCGAGGCCGCCCAGAAGGTCAGCGCGCGCGCCCCTTCGACAAAGGATTTCTGATCCATCAGGCTGCGGCGGATGTCGGGATGCACGATCAGCGGGTCTGCCGGCCCGGTGGGGTTTTTGGTGCCGGTCACATCGCGGCCTTGCAGCCGGTCGCGGGCATAGCCCAGCGCGTTCTGATAGGCGGCTTCGGCCACGGCATAGCCTTGCAGGCCGACGCCCAGCCGCGCCTCGTTCATCATGGTGAACATGGCGCGCATGCCCTTGTGCAGATCGCCCAAAAGCCAGCCCGTCGCCCCGTCATAGTTCATCACGCAAGTGGCGTTGCCGTTGATGCCCATCTTGTGTTCGATCTTGCCCACGGCCAGCGCGTTGCGCGCGCCCAAGCTGCCATCGGCATTGACCAGAAACTTCGGCACGATGAACAGGCTGATGCCCTTGGTGCCCTCGCCGCCGCCCGGCGCCTTGGCCAGCACCAGATGAATGATGTTGTCGGCCATGTCATGTTCACCGGCAGAGATGAAGATCTTGGTGCCGCTGATCTTATAGCTGCCATCGGGTTGCGGGTCGGCCTTGGTGCGCATCAGGCCCAGATCGGTGCCGCAATGCGGTTCGGTCAGGTTCATCGTGCCGGTCCAGTCGCAGCTGACCATCTTGGGCAGATAGGTGGCCTTCTGATCGGCGGTGCCATGGGCATGGATCGCGGAATAGGCGCCATGCGTCAGGCCCTGATACATGTTCAACGCCATGTTGGCCGCGACCAGAACCTCGCCCACGGCGGTGCCCATCAGATAGGGCAGCCCCTGCCCGCCATAATCGGGATCACAGTCCAGCGCGGTCCAGCCGCCTTGACGCAACTGGTCAAACGCCGCCTTGAACCCGGTCGGCGTGCGCACTACACCGTTTTCCAGATGGCAACCCTCGCGGTCGCCCACCGCGTTCAAGGGCGCCAGCACGTCCCGCGCCAGCTTGCCCGCTTCGTCCAGCACGGCACCGGTAAAGCCCTCGTCCAGATCGGCGTAACCGGGAATGTCGCTGGCGCTGATCTTCAGCACCTCATGCAGCAGGAATTGCATGTCTTTCAGGGGGGCGGTGTAGCTGGCCATCGGCAGGTTCCTTCAGGTGGTGGCGGTGTTGGCCAGGGCGGACAGCATCTTTGTCCCCTCGGCCAGCTGATTTTGCAGATCGGTGATCGCCTGATCCAACTCGGCGCGCTGCGCCAGCATCTGAACCAGACGGCCTTGGCCGACCTCCAAGGTGCGGGTCAGTTGCGCGGCGTTAGAGCCTTCGCGGTCGTACATGCTTAGCAACTGGCGAATATCCTCTAGCGAAAAGCCAAAGCGTTTGCCGCGCAGGATCAGCGTCAGTCGCGCGCGGTCGGCCCTGGTAAAATGACGTTTGGTGCCTTCGCGCACCGGAAACAGCAATTCCTTGGATTCGTAAAACCGCAGGGTGCGGGCCGTCACGTCGAAAACCTCGCACATCTGGCGGATCGACAAGGTCGCGGGAAGTTGGGAGTTCAGGGTTTGGGTGTCTGGAGTTTGGGTGTCTGGGGTCGGAACGTTTGAGGTCGCAAAGTTTTGGCTTGCGGTATCGTAACTCGGGGAGTTTGGGATCTGGGTCATGTCAGCACTCTTTACATTGGGGAACCATCACGCCGAAAACGAGGTCGTCTGGTCACCATACTAGATTGCTTGACGTTAACGTAAATGAAACGTCACGTCAGTCTTTGTCGTGACGTGATGTCAGGGTGGTCAGCGCGCGTCAGCCTTGCCCCAGCTTGCCGATTTCATCGGCGGCGGTGGTGCGCAGCGCCCGCAGGTCCGCGATCGAGGTGTCAAGTTCGGCGCGCTGTTTGTCCAGTTCGGCCAACTGCCGGTCGGCCAGTTTCAACCAGGCCTCCAGTTGCGGTTGGGTGCCTTTCTGTCGGTAGATCAGCAGCCATTGGCGGATTTCTTCCAGCGAGAATCCAAAGCGGCGGCCACGCAGGATCAGCGTCAGGCGCGCCACCTCGCGCGGGCCATAGAACCGGGCGCGGCCTTCTTTTTCGGGGGCCAGCAATTCGATGTATTCGTAATAGCGCAGGGTGCGCGGCGTGACTTCGAACTTGGCGCACATGTCTTTGAAGCTTAGTCGCGTTTCGGTCATTGGGTGCCTCTTTGGGCTTGCAGCCTAACCCCCATTGCCCGTCTGGTGCAAGAATTAGGCGCGGGGTCGGGCCAAAGCCCTTGCGCCCGCCGCCAGCCCCCGGAATAAGTTCGGAATGGCCAATCTTCCCAAGCCCGATATCGTCAGCATCGCCCGCCAGTTCATTCAGGCGCTGCCCCATGCCAGCGCGTTGGGGATGGACCTGACCGATCTGGGCGACGGCCGCGCCACCGTGCGGATGCCTTACGATACCAAGCTGATCGGCGATCCGGTCAGCCGGGTGGTGCATGGCGGGGCGGTGTCGGCGCTGATGGATACGGCGGCGGGTGCGGCGGTGATGTGCCACCCCACGGGGCCGATGTCGACCGCCACGCTGGACCTGCGCATCGACTACATGCGCGCCGCCACGCCCGGCCAGACCATCACCGCCCGCGCCGAATGTTACCACGTCACCCGGTCCGTCGCCTTTATCCGCGTCACCGCCACGGACGAGGACGAGGCGACGCCCGTTGCCACCGGATCGGGGTCGTTCACCCTGGACGGTCTGGCAGAGCCGCCGCGATGAAACGCGCGCCCGATCCGGTACATGTCGTCAAATCCCGCCGCGATGGCGCGCTGGCCTGGCTGACCTCGGGCATTCCCTATATCGGCTTTCTGGGGGTCGAATTTGACCGCCGCGGGGACGAGCTGACCGCAATTCTGCCCTTTGCCAAGGATCACATCGGCAATCCGATGATCCCGGCCCTGCATGGCGGCGTGACTTCGGCCTTTCTGGAGGTGACGGCGATCATCGGCTTGTCCTGGGCCACCCTGTGGGAAGAGATCGAGGCCGGTCGCGTCGATCCCGCCTCTCTGGCCCCCGGAACCCTGCCGATTCTGCCCAAGACGGTGAATTTCACCGTGGATTTTCTGCGCGCCGGCCTGCCGCGCGACGCCTATGCCCGGACGCGGATCATGCGGTCGGGCCGCCGTTTCGCCAGTGTTCAGGTCGAGGCTTGGCAGGATAACGTCGCGCGGCCCTATGCCTTGGGT
>JANNBI010000139.1:0-2167 GCA_031385345.1 Paracoccaceae bacterium
TTCCGATTTTTCTGCGAAAAATCAAGCGCCTTGATCCTTCGCAGAAGGATCGTATCTTGATTTTTCGCAGAAAAATCGTGCCTGGTTACCCGCGCCTGCGATCCGCCGGATAGACGCCGAGAATATGCAGATGGGTGGTGAAATAGGTCAGTTCCTCCATCGCGCGGGCGACGGCGGGGTCGTCGGGATGGCCCTCGATATCGGCATAGAACGCGGTCGCGGTGAACGAGCCGCCGACCATGTAGCTTTCCAGCTTGGTCATGTTCACGCCATTGGTGGCAAAGCCGCCCATCGCTTTATACAGCGCCGCCGGAATGTTGCGCACGCGAAAGGTGAAGGTGGTGATCATGTGATCGCCGCGCCGGGCCAGATCGGGCTGGCGCGCCATCACCAGAAAGCGGGTGGTGTTGTTGGAAAAATCCTCGATCTGACGGGCCAGCACGTCAAGGCCATAGATCTCGCCGGCCAGTTCAGAGGCCAGCGCCGCTTCGGCCTTGTCGCCCAACGCGGCCACGTCGCGGGCAGCGGCGGCGTTGTCGTGCCAGTTCAAAGTGGTTAGCTGGTGCTCTTTGATGAAGCCGCGCGCCTGACCGTGCAGGATGGCCATGCAGCGCACGCGTTTGACGTCCGACAGCGTCGCGCCCTTGACGGCCAACAGGTTGATGTGGACGCGCACAAACGCCTCATCAATGATGTGCAGGCCGGAACCGGGCAGCAGGGCGTGGACATCGGCCACGCGGCCATAGGTCGAATTTTCGACCGCCAGCATCCCCAGATCGACATCGGCGGCGCGGACGCGGTCGATCACCTCTTCAAAGGTGGCGCAGGGAACCGCCTCCATCGCCGGGCGGGACTGGCGGCAGGCCTGATGAGAATAGGCGCCAGGTTCCCCTTGAAACGCGATACGGCCGGACATTTTCGCGTGCCCTTTCCAAAAAAGCGCCCGCAGGGGGCAATTGGTCGCGCTAGTACACCTTGAAACCCTTGGGTGGAAGCGGGTAGATACCGGCCAAACAATGCCTGAGGGAAGGTGCTGCATGTTCGACACGATGACATTGACCAAGATAGTCGGCGGCGTTTGCGGGACGCTTTTGATCTTCCTGTTTGGCTCTTGGGCGGCCACCTCGATCTATGGTCTGGGCGAGCCTGCGAAAGGCGAGGAACACAGCCTGGCCTATTCGGTCGAGGGTGCCGAGGCTGAGGCGGAACCGGTTGAAGCCGTGACCGAAGTGCCGTTTGACGTGGTCTTTGCCTCGGCCGATGCGGCTGCGGGCGAAAAGGTATTCGGCAAGTGCAAATCCTGCCACAGCGTTGAAGGCAAGGACGGCGTGGGGCCGCATCTGAACGGTGTTGTGGGCCGCGATCATGCCGCGATCGCAGGGTTCAAATATTCCGAGGCGATGGCCGGCAAGGCGGGCACACCGTGGAGCGAGGAAGAAATCTATGGCTTCCTGAAAAACCCCAAGGTCTGGATGCCGGGCACAAAGATGGGCTTTGCCGGATTGGCCAAGCCCGAAGACCGCGCCAATGTGGTGGCCTATCTGGCGACGCTGAAATAACCGGACAAAACGCCGCAGTTCCGGGCCGCCCCTTGCCGGGGGCGGCCTTTTTCATGGTGCTCACGACTTCTCACGCAATCGCAACTTGTGGGAGGGCGGGTTTCCGATTTAGCGTAGAGTAAATCAAGCGGCCAAACGGGTCGCAAACGGAGGGTGGAAATGCGCAAGGCTTCAGCCGCAAAGGTTCAGACTGTGAATGGGGATTTGGTGCGTTGGGGTGCGGCGGGGCTGGCCCTGCTGGCCTTGGGCGCGCTGGCCACGGGGACCCGGGCCGAGAGCCACAGCAACGTGATCGTCAGCCACGGCATTTCAACCTTTGGTGCGCTGAAATATCCCGCCGATTTCAAATATCTGGATTATGTGAACCCCGATGCGCCCAAGGGCGGCGAGATTTCTGAATCGTGGTCTGGCGGGTTTGATTCGATGAACCCCTATTCGGTCAAAGGGCGGGCCGGAGTGTTGGCCTCGATATCGTATGAGACGATCCTGACCGGTGTGGCGGATGAAATCGGGTCGGCCTATTGTCTGCTGTGCTCGACCATGGAATACCCCGCCGACCGGTCCTGGGTGATTTTCAACCTGCGGCCCGAGGCCAAGTTTTCGGATGG
>JANNBI010000223.1:0-14829 GCA_031385345.1 Paracoccaceae bacterium
GTCGGATGAAAATCTGTTGCAGGGCAATGATGTCTACCGCCGCGCGCAGGAATTGCTGGACGAGATCCGCAACCGCGCCGGCGATCAGGGCCGGACCGAGGCCGAGCGTGGGTATCTGGACCGGCTGCTGGATCTGTTCTAGCGCGGTCGGTTTGCCCAGCGCAGTTGCGCCGCCGTTTCCACCGCGCAGGGCCGCGCGGCGCGCAGGCGGGTCAGGGCGGTGGCAGGATCCTCTCCCGCTTCGACCATCAGGCGCAGGGCCAGGGTTCCGGTCCGCCCGCAACCGCCCAGACAATGGATCAAGATCCGCTGACCGCTGCGCAGCGCGTTGTGCAACCTGGGCGACAGATCCTCCCAGATCGCGCGGTCGGGCGTGCCGAAATCGGGGATTTCAAACCGGATCTGGGGGATGCCAAGCGCGGCCAGATCGGTGGTCAGGGTCGGGGCGTTGTGGCGCGGGTATTCGTGGATCTGCACCAGCGACAGCACCAGATCGGGGGCAAAGGCCAGCAGTTGCGCCAGATCGCCGGGGTAATCGCCGCCGCGACCGGGCAGGGGGCACAGGCCCAACTCGCCGTTCCCCAGCGCCAGTGTGGCGATGTGAAACGCCGACCGCCCCGCTGGCTGCCCCCTTGCGCGGTTGTGATCTTCGCCCGGCTCCCTTACCGTCATGCCCAACAGAATCCCTTCACCACCCGAGGCCCAATGCCCGACCCTACCGACGCCCACGCCCCTACGCCCGCTTACAAGGTTCTGGCCCGCAAATACCGGCCCGAAACCTTTGCCGATCTGGTGGGGCAAGAGGCGATGGTGCGCACCCTGCGCAACGCTTTTGCGGCGGACCGGATCGCGCAGGCCTTTATCCTGACCGGGATCCGGGGCACCGGCAAGACCACCACGGCGCGGATCGTCGCCAAGGGGCTGAACTGCACCGGGGCGGATGGAAAGGGCGGGCCGACCACCGATCCCTGCGGGCAATGCGACGCCTGCCGGGCCATCGCGGCGGGCAGCCATGTTGACGTGATGGAGATGGACGCCGCCAGCCGCACCGGGGTGGGCGACATCCGCGAAATCATCGAATCGGTGCATTACCGCGCCGCCTCGGCCCGGTACAAAGTCTATATCATCGACGAAGTGCATATGCTGTCCACGGCCGCCTTCAATGCGCTGCTGAAAACGCTGGAGGAACCCCCGGCCCATGTGAAATTCATCTTTGCCACCACGGAAATCCGCAAGGTGCCGGTCACGGTCCTGTCGCGCTGCCAGCGCTTTGATCTGCGCCGCATCGAACCGGAGGTGATGCTGGACCTGCTGCGCAAGATCGCGGCGGCGGAAGGGGCAAAGATCAGCGATGACGCACTGGCGCTGATCACCCGCGCGGCGGAAGGGTCGGCGCGGGACGCCACGTCCCTTCTGGATCAGGCGATCAGCAACGGCGCGGGGGAAACCGGCGCGGATCAGGTGCGCGCCATGCTGGGGCTGGCTGACCGGGGCCGGGTGATGGATCTGTTCGAGATGATCCTGAAAGGCGAGGCGGCGGGTGCCTTGAGCGAATTGTCGGGGCAATATGCGGCCGGGGCCGATCCGATGGCGGTGCTGCGCGATCTGGCCGAAATTGCCCATTGGATTTCGGTGGTGAAGATCAGCCCCGAGGTGGCCGAAGATCCGACCGTGCCGCCTGCCGAACGCTCTCGGGGCCTTGATCTGGCGCAGCGGCTGCCGATGCGGGTCTTGTCGCGGATGTGGCAGATGCTGCTGAAGGCGATTGAAGAGGTGGCTTTGGCCCCCAATGCGATGATGGCGGCGGAAATGGCGGTGATCCGGCTGACCCATGTCGCTGACCTGCCCGATCCCGAAACCCTGATCCGGCAATTGCAGACGACGCGCCCCACGGCGTCGGCTGGTCCCGCCGGGGCCAATCCGTCAGGTGGCGCGCCTGCCGGTGGCAGTTATGGCAGCGGTCCGGGCGGGCCGGTGATGCATGCCCCCTCGGCCCCGGTGCGTGGTCCCGCCATGGCGCCAGTGATGTCGGGCGGCGCGCAGCCCGTGATCGCGCAGGCCCCGGGCATCCACTTTGCCACCTTTGCGCAGATTGTCGACTTCATCCGCGAGCGCCGCGACATGACGCTGTTGATGGAGGTCGAAACCTGTCTGCGGCTGGTGAAATACGCGCCGGGTCGGATCGAATTTGAACCGACGGCGGCGGCTTCGGCCGACCTTGCCTCACGTCTTAGTCAGCGGTTGCAGGGCTGGACCGGCACGCGCTGGGGGGTGTCGGTGGTGTCCAGCGGCGGTGCGCCCACGATTGCCGAGGACCGCGACCGCGCCCAGACCGCGCAGCAGGCCGAAGCGATGCAAGAGCCGCTAGTGATGGCGGTTCTGGCGGCCTTTCCCGGCGCGGTGATCACCGCCATCCGCTCGCCCGAGGACATGCTTGCCGAAGCGGCGGCGCAGGCCCTGCCCGAGGTTGAAGATGAATGGGATCCGTTCGAGGAAAGCTGAGCCCCGCCTATTGCGCCAGCAGGACGGGCCCTTATTTTCCACGGATACAACAGCAGGAGTGTCACGATGCTGAAAGGTTTGGGCGGATTTGGCGATATGGCCAAGATGATGAAGGCCGCGCAAGAGATGCAAGGCAAGCTGGCCGAAATGCAGGACGATCTGGCGCGGGTGGTGGTTCTGGGCGAATCCGGCGCCGGTCTGGTGCGCGCGCGGGTTACCGCCAAGGGCGAGGTCACGGGGCTGGAAATTGACCCCTCGATCCTTGTGGCGTCTGAAAAGGAAGTGGTGGAGGATCTGATTCTGGCCGCGATCCGCGACGGGCAGGCCAAGGCCGCGCTGAAATCGCAATCCGAACTGGCGCGGCTGGCGGCCGACATGGGCTTGCCGCCCGATATGAAGCTGCCGTTCTGATGGCGTCAGAGGCCCCGCGCGAAATTGAGGCGCTGATCGAGTTGATGGCGCGTCTGCCGGGTTTGGGGCCAAGGTCGGCCCGGCGCGCGGTGCTGGCGCTGTTGAAAAAGCGCGACGGGCTGATGGTGCCTTTGGCGCGCGCAATGGCCGATCTGGCGCTGTCGGCCAAGACCTGCGGCATCTGTGGCAATATCGGCCCGGCGGACCCCTGCGCGATCTGCACCGCGCCCGCGCGCGCCACGGGTGAGATCTGCGTGGTGGGCGATGTGGCCGATCTTTGGGCGATGGAGCGGGGCGGCGTGTTCAAAGGCCGCTATCACATTCTGGGCGGGACGCTGTCGCCCCTTGACAATATCGGCCCCGACGATCTGCGCATCCCCGATCTGGTGGCGCGGGTCAGCGCCGAGGCGATCACCGAGGTCATTCTGGCGCTGAACGCCACGATTGATGGCCAGACCACAGCGCATTACATCGCGGATGCCTTGGAGGCGTCCGGCGTTGCGGTGACCTCTTTGGCTCAGGGTGTGCCGATTGGTGGCGAGCTGGACTATCTTGACGATGGCACGATCAACGCTGCCCTGCGCGCACGGCGCAGGGTTTAAGGCCGCATCCGGTCAGAAAATCACGATATCATTCAGGAACACCGAGGTATCGGTGACGCCCGAGACGGTGATCTTCTGCCCGCCGCCAAAATTGAACAGGGTGTTGCCATCCACCACGCTGGCGAAGGCCGCCACGACCTGCGCCGCGGTCTTGCCGCCGCCCCAGATCGCATCATCCAAGCGCAACTGGTCGATGTTATCCGCAAAATCCTTGACGCGGTCGGACCCGAAGCCAACGGCGAAGATAAAGGTATCGCGGTCGGCCTCTCCCCACAGATTGTCATTGTCGGCGGTGCCATAGATCTTGTCGTTGCCCGCGCCGCCCCAAAGCGTGTCATTGCCGTTGTCGCCGTGCAGCACGTCCTTGCCGGCCCCGCCCAGAACGGCATCGCCGCCATTGGCCCCGCGCAGCATGTCATCGCCGCGCATCCCGTGCAGTTCATTGGCCAGCCCGTTGCCTTTGACCGAATCCTTGCCGTCGCCCATCAGGGCGCTTTCAATCTCGTCCGCGCCGGCGGCAAGGGTGGCGATCACCACGCCGTTCAGCGCAATTGCGCCGCCCGCCAGCAGGCTGACCGTCAGATCCCCGGCCATGGCGGCAAAGTTCAGCCAGTCCAGCCCGCCATCCAGATCGTCGATGACGCTGCGCGCGGCCTCCAGATCGGACAGCATGATGAAATCATCGGTAAAGTGGAACAGGGTGTCAGGGGTGACCTGACCGCCGAAAAACTCGATACTGGCCCCGCTGACCGATCCGGTTTCGCCGGTCACGGTGTCTTCAAACACCACGCTCCACGTTCCGGCCGAGGTGAAGCCTTTCAGACTGTCCACGCCGAACACCCAGGTCAGGCCACGGTCGGTGGTGCGCGCGGAGGCGTCGCCTTCGGTCATCATCTGAATGCGGGTGCCGTCGGGCGCTTCGAGCCAGATGTTCAGGTTGGTGGCATTGGCATGGGTCAGGGTCAGGGTGACCTCGATCGCCTCGATTGCGATGTTCTGGCTGACGACCAGATCCAGCGCCACCTGCCCGGTGCCGGGGACGTTGTTGTTGTCGGGGATCGCCACGGCGGACCCGGAATAGCTGCCGGTCGCGGTCACTTCATTTGCCGAGGTTTTGGCCACCGGGGACATGATGGTCCAAGCCTCGGCCATGCGGACGGCGGCAAAAGCATCGAGCATGCCGTAGCCATAGGATTGGTGGAACATCGTGCCGCCACCGTTCCAGGTGTTGCCGCCGACGGTCTGCCAGTCGCCAACCTCCTCCAACTCTCCGGGGCCGCCCATGTCCGAACCGGTATGGGCGGCGGACAGGGCCAGAATGGTCTGCACATCGCGCCAGCCCAGAGTGTCGTTGGCGTCCAGCATCAGGGCCACAACCCCCGCCACGGTGGGCGTGGCTGCCGAGGTGCCGTTGAAATCGGACGTGTAATCGCTGTCCACCGGGTCGGCATCGCCGCTGCCGTTATACCCGGCATTGCCCGACAGATCGGTCGTCACCGCCGAGGCCGGGGCGGCGATCAGGATCGACGAGCCGAAATTGGTGTAATATTCCGCATTGCCGTTCTGATCGGTGGCTGCGACCGTGATCGAATAGCGCGACACGTTCCAGCCGTCGCCATTGGCATTGTTCGTCTCGTTTCCGGCGGCCTGCACGATGACCGTGCCCAGACCGTCGCGGCCAGCCTCCAGCAGGATGGCCCAAAGCTCCATGTCATGCGACGCGGTGGAGGATGAAATTGACAGGTTCTGCGCGAAGGAAAAGCTGCCGCCCCAGCCCCAGCTGTTGGACATGATGTCGAAATTCTGCGCCCACAACACCCCGGCATCGTAGATTTCCGCCGATTGAAACTGGATGTCGTCCAGATAATTCACCCCGGTCAGGGTAACGCCGGGGGCCACACCCGTGCCGCCCAGCCCGTTGTTTGCTACCGACCCGATCAGCCCCGCGCAGGATGTGCCATGCCCGGAATCCGCATCCAGCGGCATCGGATCATAGGTCACGCCGTCATAGGTGAAATGCATCGAGGCGTCGTAATTGGCCGCCAGATCTTCATGGGTGTATTCGACGCCTTCATCATAAACGACCACGGTGACGCCGCTGCCGTCATACTCCTCCCAGATCGATTCAATGTCCCCGATCAATGAGAAATGCCATTGATCGTCATACAGCGGATCGGTGGGGGTGGTCATGGCGTGGTCCTTTGGCAGCGATGGGGGGGCGGAAAATCAACCCGGAATTGTGCCGGTAACCTGTCGGGTCTTGCAAATTACCGCAAGATATATTCCCCCCAAGGCCCGGAAAATTGACGGCATTTTGACGAAGCGGGCGGGCAGGGACAGGGCGCTGCCCATGAAAAAGGCCCCCGCGATGGGGGGCCTGTTCAGGTGGCAAGGGCAAGGCGAGCCTAGTGGTCGTCGTCCTCGTCATCCTCATCGCTTTGCGGCAGGTTGAAGAAGCTTTCGGCATCCGAGAAATCGGCGGCGGTGCGTTTGTCCTCGGGTTCGTCAAGCAAAGCTTCGATCCCGGTCAGATTGCGGGCTTCGGGGGCCATGCCCAGCGACTGTTCGGTCGACACCAGCTTGCGGCGTTCATCGTCGTTCATCACGCTGCCTTCGGCGGCTTTTTTGCGCGCGGCGACCTGCACAATGGTGTCAAGTTCGGACTGCTTGCACAGGCCCAGCGCCACCGGGTCAATCGGCGTGATGTTGTTGATGTTCCAATGCGTCCGCTCGCGGATGGCCTGGATGGTGGGTTTGGTGGTGCCAACCAGTTTGCCAACCGCGCCATCGGTCAGTTCGGGGTGAAATTTTACCAGCCAAAGAATGGCCGCCGGGCGGTCCTGCCGCTTGGACAGGGGGGTATAGCGCGGGCCGCGACGCTTTTCCTCGCCCACGGCCGAGGCGTTGAATTTGATCCGCAGCTTGTACAGGGGATCGGCCTGACCGCGGTCAATCTCGATCGCGTCCAGCTGGTTGTTGCCGACCGGGTCAAAGCCCTTGACGCCCGTGGCCACGTCGCCATCGGCAATGCCTTGAATTTCCAGCTCGTGCATGCCGCAGAATTCCGCGATCTGTTTGAACGACAGCGTGGTATTGTCCACCAGCCAGACGGCGGTTGCCTTGGCCATCAAAGGTTTCGACATCGGATCATCCTTTTCGCTTTTGGCGCGCCTGATGGGCATTGGCCTTTACAAATCTCTCCCGTGCCGGGAAAACGGCTGCGACCCTTTGGTCGCGAGTTCCACGATTTTTGGGAATTCGAGGGTGGATATACTGTGATTGTGGGTAAAGGGAAAGCGAAAATGCGTGGGTGGGTTTTGGCGGTTGGGGCGGCGGTTTTGGGCGTCGCGGTGTCGGGGGGCACGGTTTGGGCCGAGGGCGAGCGGGCGGGTGATTTCGACTATTACGTGATGAGCCTGTCTTGGTCGCCGGCCTGGTGCGCCCTGACCGGCGATGGGCGCGGCGATCCGCAATGCGATGCGGGCGACGGGCGCGGATGGGTGCTGCATGGGCTATGGCCACAATATGATCAGGGTTGGCCCAGCTATTGCCGCACCGGCCAGCGCGACCCCACGCGCGGCGAGACGGCGGCGATGGCCGATATCATGGGCGGGTCCGGACTGGCGTTTTACCAATGGAAGAAGCATGGCCGCTGTTCGGGTCTGGCGGCGTCGGGGTATTTCAACACCGCGCGTCTGGCCTTTGAGGCGGTGGTGATGCCGCCGGTGTTTGACGATGTGGCCAAGGATCTGGTGGTGCCGGCCGAGGTGATCGAAGCGGCCTTTATCGAGTCCAATCCCGGGCTGGTGGCCAATCAGATCACGGTGATCTGCGACAAGGGCCTGATCGCAGAGGTGCGGATGTGCCTGACCAAAGATCTGGTGCCACGGGGCTGCGGCGTCGATGTGGTGCGCGATTGCCAGATCGAGGATGCCGGGCTGGAGGCGTTGCGGTAGGGGCTGCGACATCAGCCCCCACCCCGTCCCTCCATTCTAGTGGGAGAGAGGCGGCGGCCTGTCGCGGGGGCGAGTTTTGCTTTTGCCCGATTTGGCTTCAATGCGCCGCGAACGTTTTCTGTTGGCTTCGAACCGATCAGGCGCCTCTCCGGTGGAGAGATGCCCGGTTCGTTGTCCATTAGGCGGGACGCCGTTTGGGCAAGGGGCTGTCCGCAGGCTCTGACGGGTGGGGCGGATTGGGGCGCGCCTGACTGGGGTTGGCGCGTCTGTCGCGCCTGCCCAGCGGCAGGCAGGCGCGGCCCAATTCGATTGAAATCAAATCGGGCAGAAAAGGGCCGCAGCGTTTCCCCAGCGGCGGTCGCCCCTACCCCCCGACCTTCAGCACGATCTTCCCGATATGGCCCGAGGATTCGATGCGACGATGGGCCGCGGCGGCGTCGATCAACGGAAACTCGCTGTCGAACACCACCTTGAAGGCGCCGCGCGTGATCATCGGCCAGACATGGGTCTGCACCTGATCGGCGATGCGGGCCTTGGCCTGATCGGATTGCGGGCGCAGGGTGGATCCGGTCAGGGTCAGCCGCCGGGTCATCAACTCGGCAAAATTCGCCTCGATCTTGGGGCCTTGCAGGAAAGCGATCTGCACCAGCCGCCCGTCATCGGCCAAGGCCTTCAGATTGCGCGGCAGATAGGGGCCGCCGACCATGTCAAGGATCAGATCCGCGCCACCAGCCTGTCGCAGAACCTCGACGAAATCGTCAGTCTGATAGTTGATCGCCACCGCCCCAAGATCGGTGCAGACCTTACATTTCGCATCCGATCCGGCGGTGGCAAAGACCCGCGCCCCCAGCGCGCGGGCGATCTGGATGGCGGTGGTGCCGATGCCGGAGGTGCCGCCGTGGATCAGCACCCGCTCACCCGCTTTCAACCCGCCGCGCATCACCATGTTGGACCAGACGGTAAAGCAGGTTTCCGGCAGGCAGGCGGCGTCGCGCATCGACACCCCCGCAGGCAACGGCAGGGCGTGGCTTTCATGCGCCATGGCATATTCGGCATAACCGCCGCCGGGCAGCAGCGCACAAACTTTGTCCCCGATCTGCCAGCGCGTCACCCCCGGCCCGCAGGCCACCACGGTTCCCGACCCTTCCAACCCCGGCAAGGGTGAGGCCGAGGCAGGCGGCGCATAGGCCCCGGCCCGTTGCAAGGCATCCGGACGGTTCACCCCGGCATAGGCCAGCCGGATGATGATCTGCCCATGCCCCGGCACCGGCACCGGGGCCGAGATCGGTTTCAGAACCTCGGGACCGCCGGGGGTTTCAATCTCTATCGCCAGCATGGTGTTGGACAGGGTCATGGTGGGTGGCAGGGTCATGTCGCGCGCCCCGGCGTGGTGTGGCCGGGCAGATCATCGGTGGGCCGGGGCGGCTTGATCCGGTCCAGCATCCGCAAGGGTCCGTCCAGCAGCGCGCGGCCAAGCGGGTGGCCGCGAAACGCGCCCTTGGCCTTTTCGATCTGCATGATGTTTTCAATCCGCCGGTCCAGAAAATTCCACGTCTCAACCGCGCCGTCGCTGTCATCGCCCAGCCAGAACAGCACGGTGGCGGCATAGACCGCCGCAAGCGTGCCGCGTTTGGTGTACCAGTTCACATCGGTCGAGGTGTCGCCCAGCGCGGTCCAGATCGCATCCGCCGTGCCCCAAATCAGACCGGCGCCTTCGGGTGCATGGCCGGGAAGAGAAAACAGCGTCGTGCCGCGCCGCACCAGATCGCGGTCCACTGATTGTAGCCGCAAGCGCACCGCCAGCGCCACCTTCTGGCGGATCTTCAAGGTGGCCAGATCGTTGCGCTGCGCCAAAGCCTGCGCCATCGCGGCGTCCCCCGCGCGGTGATATTCCACCGCCAGATCCACCCCGCCGCGCGGAAACAGCCCCATCGCCAGACCCGGCGACATGTCCGAATCGGTGATGGCCGCCTGAAAGCTGGCTTGCGACCAGCCATCAAAGGCCACATGCGGCAAAGCCGCCGCCAAAAGCCGCGCTTTGGCTGCTGCCATGGTCTTTTCGCCGTCGCTCATGGGTCGGTATCCTTCTGACATAGACAAGCGTGATCGGGTTTGCTATGGCCCGCAGGCCTGCACAATTTGTGCAACTTTAACTTAGAGAGGTGGTGAAAACCACATGCAGGTCAGCGTCCGCGACAATAACGTTGAGCAAGCCCTCCGGGCCCTCAAGAAAAAGCTCCAGCGCGAAGGCGTGTTCCGCGAAATGAAGCTTAAGCAACATTTCGAGAAGCCCTCCGTCAAGAAAGCTCGCGAATCCGCCGAAGCCGTGCGCCGTGCGCGCAAGCTCGCGCGGAAGAAGCTTCAGCGCGAAGGCGGACTCTAGGATTTTTACGGCTTGCCGTAAATCCTTCAGACGTTAGCGAAAGCTGGGAGAGCGATCTCCGCCGATTGACCCCCGCCCGCAAGGCCGGGGGTTTTTCATTTGGGCGGAACTGCATCAGACCGGCGCGCGTTTGGGCAGTGACCTGCGCCTCTTTGCGGCCGGTGGGCGCGACGGCATGGATTGCGGGCTTGTATGGCACCCCGAAGGCTGCGCAGCGTTACGATTAGAACGATCTATGGCGAAGGGGTGTGAGATGCTGGTCAGGTTTGGATATGATATCACGGTGTCTTGTGCGCAGGACACGCCGATGATCAGCATGATGTCGGTGCGCGACGAATTGCGCGACCTGTTGCGGCACCAGTCCGGGGTCAGCACGCAGCCCGCCACCACCAGCACCGCCTACCGGGATCTGTTTGGCAACACCTGCCGGCGCTTTGTCGCCCCGGCGGGCATGTTCACCCTGCGCAGCGACAGCCTGATCGAGGTGTCGGACCAGCCGGACGAATACAAATCCTGGCTTCAGGAAACCCCGATCGCGCTAATGCCCGATGAGGTGCTGATCTATCTTCTGGGCAGCCGCTATTGCGAGACGGACCGGCTAAGCCAGATGGCCTGGGACATGTTCGGCCAGACCGCGCCCGGTCATACGCGGGTGCAGGCGATCTGCGATTTCGTCCACAATCACATCCGGTTCGATTACATGAACGCCCGCGTGACCCGGACCGCCTATGAGGGCTGGCAGGACCGCACCGGGGTTTGCCGCGATTTCGCCCATCTGGCGATTGCCCTGTGCCGCTGCATGAACATTCCGACCCGCTATGTGAACGGCTATCTGGGCGATATCGGCGTCCCGGTCACCGGCCCGATGGATTTCGCCGCCTGGATGGAGGTGTTTCTGGACGGCGCCTGGCACACCTTTGATCCGCGCAACAACAAGCCGCGGATTGGCCGGATCGTGGTGGCCTATGGCCGGGATGCGGCGGATGTGCCGCTGATCCATTCCTTCGGGCCGCATATCCTGCAAAAGTTTCAGGTCTGGACCGACCGGGTGCCGGATCAGGTTTAGACTGATCTGATGTAAATCAGGGCTGGTTTTAAATCAGGACTGGTCGTCGGCGTGCCAATCGGGCCAAATGGCCGCCGTCCCTGACCGCCCAAAGGTGCCATGCGCGAATCCGATCTGTACCCGCCGATAAAATCCTATCTGGAGGCGCAGGGCTTTGTCGTGAAGGCAGAGGTCGGGGCCTGCGACGTGCTGGCCCGTCGCGGCGATCAGACCTTGGTGGTCGAGATGAAGCTGACCTTTTCGCTTGCGCTGGTCATGCAGGGCGTGGCGCGGCAATCCCTGTTCGACGATGTCTATCTGGCGGTGCCGGTGTCGGGCGCGCGCGGCTGGAAACTGCGTTACCGCGACATCATCGCTTTGTGCCGGCGGTTGGGGTTGGGTTTGCTGGCGGTCAAATCCGACGGGGTCGAGGCGCATCTGGACCCCGCCCCGTATTCTCCGCGCAAAAACACCGCGCGTGCCGGGGCGCTGTTGAAAGAGTTTCACAAACGGGTGGGCGATCCGAACAAGGGCGGGACAACCGGTGTCAAACGCATGACCGCCTATCGGCAGGACGCGCTGCGCTGTGCCGTGGTGCTGCGGGCCGGGCCGTTGAAAGCGGCGCTGGTTGCCAAAGCGACGGGAGTGACGCGGGCGGCGACGCTGATGCGGGCCGATCACTACGGCTGGTTTCAGCGGCAATCACCCGGCATCTATGCCTTGACCGCCAAGGGGCAGGCCGATCTGGCCGCCCATGCCGACGAGGTGGCGGCGCTGGTCACACCGACAATGCCGTCGTCTTGACCACGGTGCGCAGGGCAAAGGACGATTGCATCTGGCGCACACCGGGCAGGCGCGACAGGTGCTGGCGGTGGATGCGGGCAAAATCCTCGGTATCGCTCGCCATGATTTTCAGCAGGTAATCGGCGGTGCCGGCCATCAGGTGACATTCCAGAATGTCCGGAATGCGCGCCACCTCGCGCTCAAAGGCGTCCAGCAGGTCATCGGCCTGACCTTGCAGCGTAATTTCCACGAACACGGTGGTCGGGCGGCCCAGACGGCGGGGGTTCAACAGCGCGACGTAGCCGGCGATGAATCCCTCACCCTCCAGCCGTTCAACGCGGCGGTGACAGGCGGACGGCGACAGGTTCACCTGTTCGGACAATTCGGCATTTGTAATCCGCCCGTGCTTTTGCAGCACGGTCAGGATGCGGCGGTCGGTTGCGTCGAGTTCGGAAAGCATCGGGGAATCTTCGAACAAATGGCAGTTTCGTCGAAGAATCTACCACAATCGCCCCGGCGGGCCAGTGAAATATCAAAACATCTGCAATGATTCTGCGCGACACTTTCCGGCAATGGGGGCACGGCCCCTTTGATTTGCACCCAACAGGAGCGCGCATATGAAAATCGGTTGCCCCAAAGAGATCAAGCCGCAGGAATTTCGCGTTGGCGTGACGCCGGATGCGGCGCGCGAGGCGGTGAATGCCGGACATGAGGTGCTGATCGAAACGCTGGCGGGCACGGGTGCTGGCTTTGCCGATGCCGATTACATCGCCGCCGGAGCCAAGATCATCGGCACCGCGGCAGAGGTGTTTGCCGAAGCCGACATGATCGTGAAGGTCAAGGAACCGCAGGCCATTGAACGCTCGCGACTGCGCCCCGGTCAGGTTCTGTTCACCTATCTGCATCTGGCGCCCGATCCGGTGCAGACGGCGGAATTGCTGGCCAGCGGCGCCACCTGCATCGCCTATGAAACCGTGACCGATGATCGCGGCGGCCTGCCGCTGCTGGCGCCGATGTCCGAAGTTGCGGGCCGTCTGGCGCCGCAGGTCGGGGCCTGGACGCTGCAAAAGGCCAATGGCGGGCGCGGTGTGTTGCTGGGCGGGGTGCCGGGTGTTTTGCCGGGCAAGGTTCTGGTGATCGGCGGCGGCGTTGTCGGCACCCATGCGGCAAAGATCGCGGCGGGCATGGGCGCGGATGTGACCGTGCTGGACCGGTCCGTCAACCGCCTGCGCTATCTGGATGACGTGTTCGGCGGGGCGTTCAAGAACGCCTATGCCAGCGCTGCCAACACCATCGCTTTGGCGCGTGAGGCGGATCTGATCATCGGGGCCGTGCTGATCCCCGGTGCAGCAGCACCCAAGCTGATTTCGCGCGCCCAACTGTCCGAGTTGAAGCCGGGTGCGGCATTGGTCGACGTGGCGATTGATCAGGGCGGGTGTTTCGAGACCAGCCGCGCCACGACGCACCAAGACCCGATCTATGAGGTGGATGGCATCATGCATTACTGCGTGGCCAACATGCCGGGGGCGGTTGCCCGCACCTCGACCCTTGCACTGGGGAATGCGACGATGCCCTTCATGATGGCTTTGGCCAACAAGGGCTGGAAGCGCGCCTGCGCCGAGGACAAGCATCTGCTGGCGGGCCTGAACGTTCATGCCGGCAAGCTGACCTATGCAGCGGTGGGCGTGGCTTTGGGTCTGCCGACGATCACCGGGGCCGAAGCACTGGCCATGTAAGCGGAAGTTTCGGGGCCAGTTGGCACCGGACATGAAAAGGCCCCCCAGGCGTTGCGCCCGGGGGGCCTTTTGCGTTTGGAGGCTTACTTTTTCAGCGCGGCCAGAATGTCGGCCAGCAATTCAATCTCGGTCGGACCGGTCGGAGCAGGGGCCTCAACCTTTTTCGGGACCAGTCGGTTCATCGCCTTGATCAGCATGAACACCACGAAGGCGATGATCAGGAAATTGATGATGGCGGTGATGAAGGCACCGTAAGCAAAGACCGCAGCGCCCGATTCCTTGGCGGCAGCCAGCGAGGCAGGGGCGGTGCCCGACAGGTCGATGAACATGTCCGAAAAGTTGACGCCGCCCAGAACCAGCCCGATGATCGGGTTGATCAGATCGCCCACAAGGCTGCTGACGATGGCGGTGAAGGCCGCCCCGATGATGATACCCACGGCAAGGTCCATCACATTGCCCTTCAAGATGAAGGCTTTGAATTCATTGATCATACTGCGGTTCCCTTGTCCAGATTTCTGCCTTTTGGCATGTTTATCGGCCTGCGCCCGGCGCAAGTCGGACGAAGTCATACACAATTCGAACCTTTTCCCTAAGGGGAATTTTCGGTCCCGGGACGCCCGTTCAGGGACGTGGGGCGGCGGCCCGGCGCAACCGGTCGTTGATCGCGCGGCCCAGTCCGGTTTCGGGGATCGGGGCGACGGCGATGGCGCCTTGCGGTCCGGCCAGCGCGTCGGCCTGCCGCAGCAGATGAAAAAGTGCTGCGGCGGCCTGCACCAGATCGCCGTCCGGCGACAGGGTCAGCGCCCCGGCGATGGGACCAAAGCCGATCATCACCTCGGCCCCCTGCGGCGCCGCCGCATTCAGGCGAAGGGCCGCGACGGGGGCGTAATGGCTGGCCATCTGGCCCGGCGCGGTGGGTTTGTCGCTATCACCCCCAAGGGTCAGCGGGCCAAGCATCGCCTCCAGATCTTCGACCATCAGACCACCGGGGCGCAGCAGGCGGGGGGTCGCTTCGGTCAGGCCAAGGATCGTGCTTTCCAGACCCACTGCGCAGGGACCGCCGTCGATCACCGCTGCGATCCGGCCCGACAACGCGTCCAGCACATGATCGGCGCGGGTGGGAGAGATGCGGCCCGACGGATTGGCCGAGGGCGCGGCCAAAGGCCCGCCAAAGGCCCGCAACAGCCCGATTGCGACGGGGTTTTTCGGCAGCCGGATGGCGACGGACGGCAGATTGGCGGTGACAAGTGGCGACAGGCCCGAGTCGGGGCGCAAGGGCAGCACCAGCGTCAGGGGGCCGGGCCAGAACCGCGCGGCAATGGCGCGGGCGCGGTCGTCGAACAGGGCGAACCGTTCCGCCATAGCCAGATCCGCGACATGCACGATCAGCGGATTGAACTGCGGCCGGGCC
>JANNBI010000227.1:0-2850 GCA_031385345.1 Paracoccaceae bacterium
CTTTGCCCGACGTGCCTTGCGCCCTCCGCTCATCTCGCACCCGCACAGGTCCGGCACAAAGGCCCCTCTGGCACGGCGTCCAGCCGCGCATCTCCGATCTCGGCCCCGCATTTCGCGCAGATGCCATATGTACCTGCCGCGATCCGGGCCAGCGCCGCCCGGATCCGCCGCACCTCGGCCTGTCCCGACTGCCCCATCCCCTCCAGCACTTCGTCACCCTCACGCTCTACTGCAAGCTCCTCCCAGTCTTGCGCATGGGGGCCGTCCAGCTCATCCTCAATCCCCGCCATGCGTCCGGCAAGCACCGCCAGCCGCGCCTCCAACTCCATTTTCCGAGTGGCCAAATCTGTCATCATCGGCTCCTGTGTTGGCGCGAATGTACCACGCACAACCGCCCCGACCTTGATTCAGGTCAAGGCAATCTTCATATTCACACCTTAAAATATGTTGCCAAAACCGCCATCTCGGCGCAAAGATCACGCAGGACCAAGGACCACCCCCATGCCCCCTGACATCACCGCCTTTTTCGACGAGGCCACCAACACCCTGACCTATCTGGTCTGCGATCCGCAGGGCCGCGCCTGCGCCGTAATCGATTCGGTTCTGGATTATGACCCCGCTTCGGGGCGCACCGACACCCGCTCTGCCGATGCGGTCGTGGCGGTGATCCGCGAACGCGGCCTTGATCTGCACTGGGTGCTGGAAACCCATGTCCACGCTGACCATTTGTCCGCCGCCCCCTACTTGCAAGAGGCTTTGGGCACCGGCAAGATCGGCATCGGCGCGCGGATTACCCAAGTGCAGGACACCTTCGGCAAGATCTTCAACGAAGGCACCCGCTTTGCCCGTGACGGCAGCCAGTTCGACCGGCTGTTTGTCGAAGGCGACAGTTTCATGATCGGGCAGATGCGGGTGGATGTGCTGCACACCCCCGGTCATACCCCGGCCTGCCTGACCTATGTCATCGGGGATGCGGCCTTTGTCGGAGACACCCTGTTCATGCCCGATTTCGGCACCGCGCGCTGCGATTTTCCCGGCGGATCGGCCGAGGTGATGTTTCAGTCTGTGCAGAAAATCCTGTCCCTGCCGGATGCGACCCGAATCTTCGTCGGCCATGACTACAAGGCCCCGGGACGGGAGGAGTTTGCCTGGGAAACCACCGTCGGCGCCCAAAAAGCCTTCAACATCCATATCGGCGGCGCTCGCACGCAGGCCGAATTCGTGGCCCTGCGTCAGGCCCGCGATGCCACCTTGCCGATGCCGCGCCTGATCATCCCCTCGTTGCAGATCAACATGCGCGCCGGCCACATGCCCGAACCCGAGGCAAACGGCACCGCCTATCTGAAAGTGCCGCTGAACAAGCTGTAGCGCCCTGCTGGCCAAGGTCCGCCCGACCTGCTACCCCTTTGTCACCATCCCACAACCGGAGGCACCCATGCCCATCGACTGGCTTTTCGGATTGATCGGCGGGCTGATCATCGGGACATCCGCCGCGTTTTTCCTGCTGATGAACGGTCAGATCTTGGGCGTGTCGGGCATTGTCGGCGGGCTGGTGGACCGCACCGGATGGAAAACCTGGGGCCAGCGTCTCGCCTTTCTTCTGGGCACCTTCCTGCTGCCAGCCCTGATCGTGCCGCGCCTGTGGGACACGCAAACCCATTTGACCGACAACTGGCTGGTGATCATCGCGGGCGGGCTTCTGGTGGGCGTCGGCACACGGCTGGCCAATGGCTGCACCTCGGGGCACGGGGTTTGCGGCATCTCGCGGCTCTCGCTGCGCGGCATCGTGGCCACGGTGTTCTATGTGCTGGCGGGCGGGGTGATGCTGGCCCTTATGCGCCATGTCTGGGGGCTGATCTGATGCCGGGTTTCGCCCCGATGCAGGTCGTCCCCCTGCCCCGTGCCGATCTGTGGCCACGGTCTGACCGCGCACCCAAGCCTAGCGTTCGCACGGCCCGCTGTGTGCCCATCAGCCCCCTGACCAAAGGCTGATCCGATGCCCGCCACCAATCCACAATCCCCCGCCACGACCAATCCCGCCAACCTGCGTCTTGCCGCGGCCTTCGCCGCCGGGGGCACCTTTGGCATCGGACTGACCCTGTCCGGCATGACCGACACCACCAAGGTTCAAGGCTGGCTGGACGTGTTCGGCACCTGGGATCCGACGCTGGCCTTCGTGATGGGCGGCGCGATTGCCCCCATGGCCGTCGCCTGGCGCGTGGCGCGGCACATGTATCACCCGGTCTTGGGCAGCACCTTCCCCCCGGCTCCGAAACGCGAGGTCGGGCCGAACTTGATCATCGGCTCGGTCCTTTTCGGCATGGGCTGGGCGCTGGCCGGCCTGTGCCCCGGCCCGGCCATCGCCTCTTTGTCCTTTGGTGGCTGGGGCGGGCTGGTCTTTCTATTGGCTATGCTCGCAGGTATGGTCATCGCACCCGCACTCCGCGCCCCCATCGACCGCATCAGCAACAAGAGAAGCCCCATGGACATTCGCGCCCTGACGCCCACCTACGCCGTGTCACCCCAGATCGACCCTTCCGATTTGCCGGCGATCAAGGCCGCGGGCTATACCACCGTCATCGACAACCGCCCGGACGGAGAAATCCCGCCCGATCTGCACACCGACATCATGCGCAGCGCGGCCGAGGCGCTGGGGCTGACCTTCGTCGCCAATCCGATCATCCCCGGCCAGATGGGAGAGACGCAGATCGCCACCCAGACCGCCGCCATGGCCGCCTCGGCCGGGCCGGTCTTTGCCTATTGCGCCTCGGGCAACCGCTGTTCGGTGATCTGGGCGCTGACCCAGTCTGGCACAAAATCCGCCGACGAGCTGATCGCGACCCCGGCAAA
>JANNBI010000230.1:0-8398 GCA_031385345.1 Paracoccaceae bacterium
GCATCCCCCCGTCCGGCAACACCCGCCAAACCCGCGTTATACTGGCCGCGACGTCCCAACTTCCCGGCCCGCCATGCACGATTCCGCCCGCCTGATCACCATCGACCCCTTCGCCATCACCGGCAGCGGCCTTCAGGACCGGCTGGACGATGACGCTCGCGCCGATGCGCGCCTGCTCGCCTCGATCCGCGAGCATGGCCAGCAGGTGCCGGTCCTTGTCCGCCCCCATCCCGACCAGCCCGACCACTATCAGATCATCTATGGCCGCCGCCGCGTGCTGGCCCTGCGCGATCTGGGCCGCCCGGTGCTGGCCATCACGCAACCGATGGACCCGGCCGAGGCCGTCCTTGCCAACGGCGCGGAAAACTCCCTGCGGCGCGGGCTGTCCTATATCGAAAAGGCCAACCTCGCCCGCCAACTCGCCACCCTGCACCCACGCAAGATCATCGCAGAGGCGTTGAATGTTGACGCGACCGAACTGGCGCGGATGTCCCAGTTGACCCGCCGTCTGCCGCCCGACCTGCTGGATCTGATCGGATCAGCGCCGGGGGTTGGGTATTTGCGCTGGCGCACGTTGGCAAACCTGATTGAACAGACCGAGGCAGACCCGCAGCATCTGTGCCTGATCGTCAACACGTCTGACTTGAACATCAGCTCGACAGGCCGCTTTCGGGCCGCAAATCTTTACCTTTGCACCCTGAAATCCCGCAGCACCCCCGCGCGCAAACCACAAGGCCTGATGATCCGCAACGCCGTCGGTCTACCCGTCGCCTATGCCAAAACCACCAGCAAAACCATGTATTTGACCATCAGACGCGGGGCGCAGCCCGGTTTTGATCAATGGCTCTTGGCGCAACTTCCCGGCCTTGTCGACCAGTGGCACGCTAATACAAAGGTTAATTGAGCACGCGCAATTTTACGCCCCGCGAACCGTGTCGATCATCAGTTGCACATTGGCCGGGTCTGCATCCGGGGTGATCCCGTGACCAAGGTTGAAAATATGCGGCCCCTTGGCAAAGGCATCCACCACCCGCCGCGTCGCCGCCACCAGATCCGCTCCGCCCGTCACCATATGCCCCGGTGCCAGATTGCCTTGCACACAGCCCCCCGGCTGCACCTCTGCCGCCGCCCATTCCGGAGAGACAGAGTTATCGACCGCCACACAATCCGCCCCCGTCCGCGCCGCGAATCCGACATAGCCCGCCGCCGCCTCACGCGGGAAGGCGATGATCGGCACCCCGGGATGCCGCACCTTCAGCGCGCCGATGATCGCCTTGGCCGGCGCCACCGCGAAATCGTCGAAATCCTGACCCTTCAGACTGCCGGCCCAGGAATCAAACAGCTTCACCACCTCGGCCCCGGCTTGGATCTGCATCGACAGATAGTCCACCGTCGCCTCGGTGATCCGGTCGATCAGCGCCGAAAACACTGCCCGGTCGCTGGCTTTCAAGGCATGCGCCGGACCCTGATCCGGCGTGCCGCGCCCCGCGATCATATAGCTGGCCACGGTCCAAGGCGCCCCGGCAAAGCCGATCAGTGCGGTTTCCTTTGGCAATTCCCGCGCCAGAATCTTCACCGTTTCGTAGATCGGCGCCAACGTGTCGTGAATGTCATCGCGGCCCTTCAACGCCCGCAGCCCCTCGGCCCCGGTGATCGTCGACAGCCTTGGCCCCTCGCCATTTTCAAACCACAGATCCGCGCCCAGTGCCTGCGGCACCAGCAGGATATCGGCAAACAGGATCGCCGCGTCGAATCCATAACGCCGGATCGGCTGCAAGGTCACCTCGGCGGCCAGGTCGGGATTGTAGCACAGCTTCAGGAAATCCCCGGCCTGCGCCCGCGTCGCGCGGTATTCCGGCAGATAGCGCCCGGCCTGCCGCATCATCCAGATTGGCGGCACCGCCAATGTTTCCCCCGCCAGCGCGCGCATCAGAAGCTTCGTCATAAGGTTCTCCGGTTTAGGGTCGCAAAGCGCCGTTTTGGGGCCGGACTGTCAAGGGACAATCGTCCGCGGTTGTCAGCCCGATCTGACAGAGTTATGCCTAAGCGATGACATATCCAATGCCCAGCCCCGCCAAACCCTTCCAGATCGGCACCCGCGGATCGCCCCTCGCCCTGTGGCAAGCGCATGAGGTGCGGCGCTGTCTGGCCGTCGCCCATGACCTGCCCGAAGCCGCCTTTGGCATCGTGGTGATCAAGGTCACGGGCGATCAGATTCTGGACAAGGCGTTGAAGGATATCGGCGGCAAGGGTCTGTTCACGCGTGAAATTGAAGAGGCATTGTCGGACGGTTCCATCGACATCGCAGTGCATTCGATGAAGGATATGCCGACCGTGCAACCGGACGGGCTGATCCTGGATTGCTATCTGCCGCGCGAAGATGTGCGCGACGCTTTCGTATCGCCCCATGTCACCCGGCTGATGGATCTGCCGCAGGGCGCCGTCGTCGGCTCCAGCTCTTTGCGGCGGCGCGCGCAGCTGGCGCATCGGCGGCCCGATTTGAAACTGGTCGAATTCCGCGGCAATGTGCAGACCCGGATGAAAAAGCTTCAGGACGGCGTGGCGCAGGCGACCTTTCTTGCCATGGCCGGGCTGAACCGCCTTGGCCTGACGCATATGGCCCAAGGCCCGATCGAGGTGACCGAAATGCTGCCCGCCGTGGCGCAGGGGGCGATCGGCATCGAACGGCGCATCAGTGACGCGCGGGCGCAGGCCATGCTGGCCGCCATCCATGACACCCCCACCGGTCAGCGTTTGGCGGCAGAGCGGGCGTTTCTGGCGCGGCTGGACGGCTCTTGCGACACACCCATTGCCGGTCTGGCGGTGCTGGAAGGCGACACCCTGTGGCTTCGCGGGGAAATCCTGCGTCCCGACGGCACCCGCGTTATCTCGGGCGATATTCGCGGGCCGGTTACTGACGGTCCCGCGCTGGGCCGCACTTTGGCAGATGATCTTCTGGGCCGGGCCGGGCCGGGATTTTTCGGCTGAATGCGTCACTAAACCGCCCCAACGCGGGTCAGAAACGCCAGAATCAGCGGCGTAACCCGCTCTGCCGCTTCTTCATGCAGCAGGTGGCCATAGCCGGGAATATCCTGCCAGTCCGCCGCTGCCATCCGCGCCGCCGCGCGTTGCGAAGTTTCCGACGGCACCGCGCGGTCGTTTGACGCGGTGATAAACAAACAGGGCGTAGACATCTCCGGCAACCGCGCCAGCAACTCGCCCAACCGCCACTGCGCCATCATCGCCAAGGTCGCATCCACATGCTCCGCCCGGCGCAGCAGCGTCAGATATTGCGCCAGTCCCGCCGGATCCAGCCGTGACCCGGTCGAGGTGATCAGCTTTTCGGTCTTGGCCCTTGTGGCGAAAATCCCGCTGAACACCTGCGCCACAAAGGGCGTCGCGGCCAACAGCTTGGCCATGGCGGGAAACAGCCAGCCCGCGATGCCGTCAAACTCCCCTAACGCGGCATTCAGCCCGACCACCGCCCGCAGCGGATGCAGTTCGGCCAGCCGCAGGGCAATCGCCGCCCCGGCGGAATGACCCACCACCGCGACCGGAGTCCAGCCTTGGCCCGTGATCAGCGCCGACAGATCGCGGCTCATCTCCTCCAGCCCGCAGCGGTCGCGTGCGCCCAGAACCGTGAATCCCTGCCCCGGCATATCCACTGAAATGACCCGAAACCGCGATGTCAGGGACGGAATCATATGCCGCCAGGAATGCGTTGCCCCCCCCGCACCGTGAATCAACAAAAGGTCCGGCCCCTGTCCCAGCACCTGCACATGCCACAGGTGCGGCGCCGACAGGATATGGCGGGACGCGGCACGGTTTGGCCAATCGGCGGGAATCGCAGGCGGTTGCATTCACCCTCCCAAGGCGGCGTGCAGCACGCCCGACAGACGCCGGGCGTCGGCGCGTGGAAGCGGCAGATAGGGCGCATCCATGGCAGCGGCAAGCCGCAGCAGCGCGGGCTGGGGCCGGTTGGCAATGTCGATCACCAGACCCGGAATCCCAAGACTGCGAAAGGCGCGTGCCAGCCGCAGGGCATCGGCTTCGGCCATCTCACGGTTGGCGGACCCGTCCAGAGCGATATTGCCGCGCCCGTCGGTCAAAAGCGCCACGGTGGGCGTCATGCCCCGCGCGCGGGTCTGCCCCGCCAGATCGAACGCCATCCGCAGACCTGCCGCCAAGGGCGTCCCGCCCCCACCCGGCAGCCCCGCCAAACGGCGCTTGGTCTGCACCAAAGACCGGGTCGGCGGCAACAGCAGCTCGGCTTCGGTCCCACGAAAGGCAATCAGGGCCACATGGTCGCGCCGGGCATAGGCCTGCGCCAACAGCAGTTCGATAGCGCCCTTCGCCTCGGCCAACCGCGACAGCGCCGACGACCCCGAGGCATCGACCGCGAAAATCAGCACCCGGTCCGAGGTTTCGACATAGCGTTTCAGCCGCAGATCGGCTGCCCTGATCTCCAGCCGGGTCGCGTCGGGCGTGCGGCGGCGCAGCTTTTGCCAAGGGGCGGCGGCGCGAAGGGTGGCGACCAGATCGATCCGCTTGCCCGACCCCGGCGTTCCGGGACGCGGCGGCAGGGGACGGCCCCGGTGATTCCCCTTACGCTGCGCCCCGCTGCCCGACCCTTTGGCCGACCGTGCCGCCCGCCCAGCCGTCAGCCGGGCCAACAGGTCAGCCGGCAGCGCGGCGCGGATCGCGTCCAACAGAATATCGTCGGGCAGACGGTCAAGGGTCGGTTCCGGCGGTTTAGTCTCTGTTTCGCCGGGATCTGGGGGCGGGGGGGCGTCTTGCGGCTGCGGATCTTCGGCCCGGTCGGGCAGTTGGCCGCGATGGGCCAGCGTCAGTTCGGCGGCATGGCGCAGGGTATCCTCGCTGGCCGTATCCTCGCCCCGCCAAGCCGCCAGCGCCCGCGCGGCGGCCAGCGCCAAAAGCGGCGCCCGCAGCGACGCGATGCCCATGGCGGCGGCCACCGTGGTCAGGCTTTCCAGTGCGGTTTTCGGCAGCTTCGTTCCGGCCAAGCGGGCGCGGGCGGCGGCGATCTGCCCCAAATCCAGCCGTACAGAGCTACTTTCGCCATAGGGCAGGTCGGACAGATCCAGAAACAGCCCCAGCCGGTCGGTCAGGGCAGCGGGCAGGCTTTCGTCGGCCTCTGCCCCTTCGTCCAGCGCGATCAGGCAGGGACCGGCATCGTCCAGCCAGCGCGCCAGACGGGCCGACAGACCGGGCGGGCAGCGTTCGGCCATGGCCAGAACGATCGGCGCGGTCAGGGCCAACAGCCCCGCCGAACGGACCAGCGACCCCGAAGCCAAGGTTCCCGCCAGATCGATTCCGCCAAAAAGGGCGGTGTCGTCACTGTTTGGGTGAATGCGGCGATGCGATGGCAAGGCATGAGTCACATGGTCCCGCACCGGCGCGGCGCGGGCGCGAAGCCACAGGCCCTTTATCCCGGCGGGATCCACCGACAGCAGGGCCAGCGCGGTTTCAACCCGCTGCCAAGGGGTCAACGGGTCGGTCACGGCAGGGTTTCGGCCAGAATCCGAGCGACGCGTGCGCCGGACCCGGCCTCATCCAGCGGATCGCGGCGCAGGCGGTGCGACAGGGCGCTGGCAGCGACGGTTTTCAGATGAACGCGGGTGACGGTATCGGCCCCCTCATAGGCCGCTTGGGCGCGGGCGGCGCGCAGCAGCGTCAACTCGCCCCGCAGCCCGTCCGACCCCAGCGCGATGCACAGGGCGGCACAGTCATGCAGCACGACGCCGGGGGTTTTCAGCCCCGGCAGGGCGGAGCGGGCGGCCAGAATCTGTTTGCGCAGGGCCGAATCCTTGGCGCGGTATTTCTTCAGAAACGCGGCGGTGTCATTGTCATAGGCATCGCGGCGGCGCATCACCTCTACCCTTGTTTCAATGTCGCGGGGCGAGGTCACTTCGACAGAAAGTCCGAATCTATCAAGAAGTTGCGGGCGAAGTTCGCCCTCTTCCGGGTTGCCGGACCCGACGAGAACAAAGCGCGCAGGATGGCGGATCGACAGCCCTTCACGTTCAACCACGTTTTCGCCGGACTGGGCCACGTCCAGCAGAAGATCGACGATGTGATCCTCCAGCAGGTTCACCTCGTCGATATACAGATAGCCCCGGTTGGCGCGGGACAGAAGACCCGGTTCAAAGGCCTTTTCCCCCCGCGTCAGGGCGCGTTCGATGTCCAGCGCCCCCACGACCCGGTCTTCGGTCGCGCCCAAAGGCAGGTCGATGACCGGGGTTGGACGTTTTACAAGTTTTCCGCTGACCTTGGCGGCCCATTCGGGCACATCTTCGATCCGGGCCGAGTTGACCGGGCAGCCCTCGACAGCGATGATTTCGGGCAGAAGGGCGGCCAGCGCGCGCACGGCGGTCGATTTGCCGGTGCCACGGTCGCCAAAAACCAGAACGCCACCGATGCCGGGGTCGATCGCGGTCAGGACCATGGCCTGTTTCATCGCCGCCTGGCCGACGATGGCGGTGAAGGGGAAGGGCTGTGCCATTCAGGCGGCCTTATGCGGCAGGGGGACAGCGCCCCATGTGCCCCACGATTCAAGGATGCGGAAGCGGGCGAACAGTTCCTCTGCGAACCAGTTTCCGGCGCGGACCGCGTGGATGGCGCGGCCATGCGGGCCATCGCCACGCGTGAAATGTGCCATGGCGGCGGCGTCTGGCCAGATCGAAAAGGTGATCTGATGCAGCAGCGGCACCTCTCCGATGCCGATCTTGAACAGGACGTTGGGATCGGCCCCGATGGTGGCGGAAATGTCGGGAACCCGCGCCCAAAAGCGCAGCAGGGTCGCCGGGCGCAGGGTGGCGCGGGTCAGCGCGACAACGGGGGCGCCGGGGTCTGGTGTGGGTTCGCTGGCGGTAAAGGGCTGTTGGCCCGACCATGTGCCGCGAACCGAGGTGGGTTGCAGAAGGATCGTCCAGCTTTCGGCGGCGCGGCCCCGCCAGCGGCGATAGACCGGCGCGCCGTCGATACAGGCGCGGGCGGTTGCGGCGTCGGGCCATGTTGCTAGAATCGCCCAGACCGAAAGATTGGGCCGCAGAGTAAAGCCCTGACCGGACCCGGAGCCGCAGAGTTTGAAAAACCCGACCTCAGGCATCGCGCGAAAGGCCAGCCGCGCCAAGGCCATCTGGCCCAGAACCCAGACCCGCGAGGACCAGGTGGGAAAGCGGAATAGCGACAGGGAAACGGTGTTCATGGCAGCTTTCATCACGAAGTGTCAGGACAGTCTGACAGTTTTTGCCGCGTGCGCAACGGAAAATGGGGCGGAACGGTGGGATAAACGGCAGTATTGTAAATCTAGATGGACAGTATATCGTGATTCCATGTTGACACATGACCCAAACCCCGCCGCCGCCCGTCTTGCCGCCCGTCCCGCAACCTTGGGGGCCGAGGCGATTGTCATTGGCGCGGGGCTGGGCGGGCTGGCCAGCGCGATGCGGCTGGGGGCCAAGGGATACCGGGTGACGGTGATCGACCGGCTGGACATGCCCGGCGGGCGCGGCAGTTCCATCACCCAAGGTGGCCACCGCTTTGATCTGGGGCCGACCATCGTCACCGTCCCGCAGGGTCTGCGAGAGTTGTGGGCCGCCTGTGGCCGTGACTTTGACCGCGATGTCGATCTGCGCGCGCTGGACCCGTTTTATGAAATCCGCTGGCAGGACGGCAGCCATTTCACCGCCCGCCAATCCACCGATGCGATGCGGGCCGAGGTGGCGCGGCTGTCGCCCGGCGATCTGGCGGGCTATGACAAATTCCTGAAGGACAGCGAAAAACGCTATTGGTTCGGGTTCGAAGATCTGGGCCGGCGGTCCATGCACCGCTTTGCCGATCTGCTGAAGGTGCTGCCGACTTTTGCCCTGCTGCGTGCCGACAAATCGGTTTATGGCCATGCGGCGTCACGGGTAAAGGACGAACGCCTGCGATTCGCGCTGTCGTTTCATCCCCTGTTCATCGGCGGCGATCCGTTTCACGTCACCTCGATGTATATCCTTGTCAGCCACTTGGAGAAAGAGTTCGGCGTTCACTATGCCATGGGCGGTGTGGGCGCGATCGCGCTGGCGATGGCCGGGGTGATCCGGGCGCAGGGCGGCCAGTTGCTGCTGAACGCCGAGGTGGATGAGATCGTGGTTCAGGACGGTCGTGCGCGCGGTGTTCGGCTGCTGGACGGGCAGGTGATGGCAGCGGATGTGGTGGTGTCGAATGCCGACGCGGGCCACACCTATGACCGCCTGCTGCGCAACCAGCCGAAAAAGCGCTGGACGCCGGGAAAGCTGGCCAAGAAGCGGTGGTCGATGGGGCTTTTCGTCTGGTATTTCGGCACCAAAGGCACGCGGCTTAAATGGCCCGATGTCGGGCATCACACCAT
>JANNBI010000250.1:0-6065 GCA_031385345.1 Paracoccaceae bacterium
CCCCCCGGACCCCCCGCGGGATATTTATCAACAGATGAATGGCGGGCTTGATCCCGGCCATGATGGGACAGATGCAGTTTTTCCGAACCCTTCTTTTGCGGATCCTGACCACGGCCTTCACCCTGTTCGGGGTGGCGGTGATCGTGTTCGTGGTGATCCGCGTGGTGCCGGGCAATCCGATTGCCATGATGCTGCCGCCGGGTGCGACGGAGACGGATATTGCGACGCTGACCGCGCTTTATGGTCTGGACAAGCCGATCTGGCAGCAATTCGTGATCTGGGGCGCGGGGGTGTTGCGGGGCGATTTCGGCATGTCGATCACCACGCGCCAGCCGGTTCTGGGGCTGGTTCTGGGGCGGCTGCCGGCCACGCTGGAGCTGTCGGTGATGGCGCTGACGATGGCGGTTCTGCTAGGCGGGGCGGCGGCTTTGTGTGGCACGCTGTGGCGCGGTGGGCGGGTGGAGGCGGGGATCGACGTGGGCAGCGGTGCGGCGCTGTCGGTGCCGGATTTCCTGTGGGGGTTGGTTCTGATTCTTGTTCTGGGTGTGGCATGGCCGATATTCCAGATCTCGGGGCGGGTGACGCCCTCGCTCGATTTGCCGTTTTCCAGCAATTTCTATCTGGTCGAAAGCCTGCTGCGGCTGCGGTTTGATCTTTTCGCGGATATCGTCGGGCATATGTTTCTGCCGGCACTGGCACTGGCGATCCCCTTGGCGGCGATCATCGCGCAGGTGCTGAAGCAGGGCCTGAAAGAGGTGCTGCATCTGGATTACGTGACGCTGGCGCGCACGCAGGGCTATGCCGAATGGCGGGTGATCACGCGCGAAGCCTTGCCCAATGCCATCCTTCCGACGCTGACGCTGGTGGGGGTGCAGTTCACCTTTCTGATCGGCGGCACGGTGATCATCGAGCGTCTGTTCAGCTATGAAGGGCTGGGCAATATGGCGATTGATGCGGTGATCAACCGCGATCTGCCGCTGATCCAGGGCATCGTGATCCTGTTCGCGGTGATCTTTACCGGGGTCAATCTGGTGGTCGATCTGGCCTATGCCGCGCTGAACCCGAGGTTGCGGCATGGCTGACGCGGGGGGCCGGGGACGGCGTGCGGGATTGCGGCTGTGGTTGGCGGGTGGCTGGCTGGGGCTGTTGGCGCTGGCGGCGCTGCTGGCGCCGGTCTTGGCCCCGCAGGATCCCTTGGCGCAGGATCTGTTTCTGGGCCGCTTGCCGCCGTTCTGGCTGCCGGGGGCAGAGCCGGGGTTCTACCTTGGCACGGATTCTCTGGGCCGCGATGTTCTTAGCCGCCTGCTGCACGGCGCGCGGGTGGCGCTGGCGGTGGCGCTGATTGCGGGCAGTCTGACCTGCCTGATCGGCGCGACATTGGGTCTGTTGGCGGGGTTTCTGCGCGGTTGGGTCGATCTGGCGATCTGCCGGTTGATCGACATCTGGATGGCCTTTCCGCCGGTCCTGTTCGCGATCCTGCTGATCGCGGTAATCGGGCCGGGGTTGTCGTCGATCATCCTTGCGATCGTGGTGATCGACTGGACCCGCTTTGCCCGCGTTGTGCGGGCCGAGGCGATGACCCAAGGGGCAATGGATTATGTTGCCAGCGCACGGGTGGCGGGGCGGGGTCGCGGATCAACCCTGCTGGTCGAGATTCTGCCCAATGTCTTGCCGACCATCGTGGTGCTGCTGACGCTGGAAATGGGCATCGCCGTCATGGTCGAGGCGATCCTGTCCTTCGTCAACTTGTCGATTTCCACCGATGATCCGACCTGGGGCGGCATGATTGCCGAGGGGCGAACCAGCATCCATCAGGCGTGGTGGGTGATCGTGTTTCCGCTGATCACTCTGTTTCTGACCGTCCTGTCTTTCAGCCAGCTGGGCGAGGGGTTGAAGGACCGCTATGACCCGGTGCTGCGATGAGCTTCCTGAAAATCTCGAACCTTTCGGCGCGGCTGGTCGGCAGTTCGACCCGGCTTTTGCGCGACGTGTCGTTAAGCGTCGATGTGGGGCAGGTGCATGGGCTGGTGGGCGAAAGCGGGGCCGGCAAGTCGATGATCGGCAAGGCGGTTCTGGGGATCCTGCCGCGCGCGGTGGAGGTGACCTCGGGCACGATAGAGTTGGACGGGGTGGACCTGTTGCAACTTCCCCCGGCAGAACGGCGGCGGCGCATCGGGGCGCTGTGCGCGTTGATCCCGCAGGATCCGTTGACGGCGCTGAACCCGTCGCGCCGGATCGGGCCGCAGATCACCGACCGCTTGGTGCAGATCCTTGGCTGGACGCGGGCGCAGGCGGATGCGCGGGCGGTGGAGATTCTGGGAGAGGTGCAGATCCCCGATCCCACCCGCGTGCTGCGCTGCTATCCGCATGAATTGTCGGGGGGGATGCGGCAACGGGTGCTGATCGCCTCGGCCTTTGCCGCCGCGCCCAAGCTGATCGTCGCGGATGAACCGACGACGGCGCTGGATGCCACGGTGCAAAAGCAGATCCTGACGCTGATCGCGCAGATGCAGGCGCGGCATGGCACGGCGCTGTTGTTTGTCACCCATGATCTGGGGGTGGTGTCCAAGGTCTGCGGGTCGCTGTCGGTGCTGTATGGCGGGATGGTGGTGGAAGATGTCGCCATGCGCGGATTTTTTGCCGGGCCGGCCCATGCCTATTCGCGCGCCCTGCTGGCCGCGACGCCGAAATACACCGATCCCTATGCCAGCCTGCATCCGGTGCCCGAGGCGGTGATCGCGCAGGTGCAAGATCAGTTGCGCGCGGCGGATCAGATCTGGAATCGGGGGACGCGGCCCCATGTCTGATATGTACCAGATCACCGATCTGCGCCTGTCCCTGCCCGACATGACGCGCAAGCCCCTGCTGGGGCCTGCGCCGCGGATTGAGATCCTGAAAGGGCTGACCTTCAGCATCGCCACGGGGCAGGTTCTGGGCATTGTCGGCGGGTCGGGGTCAGGCAAATCGACGCTGGGGCGGGCCATGGTGCGGTTGCTGGAACCGACGGGCGGCACGATTGCCTTTGCCGGGCAGGACATCAGCCATCTGGACGACGCGGCCCTGCGCCCGCTGCGGCGGCGGTTTCAGATGATCTTTCAAGACCCGATGAGCAGTCTGAACCCGCGCCACCGCATCGGCCCGCTGATCGCTTCCCCGTTGCGTCTGCAAGGGGTCGATGGGGCCGACAAGCTGGCGCTGGAGGCGCTGGATCAGGTCGGCCTGCCGCGCGATTTTGCCCGGCGCTTTCCGCAGGAACTGTCGGGCGGACAGCGCCAGCGCGTCGGCATCGCCCGCGCCATCGCGCAGCGTCCCGATTTCATTCTGGCGGACGAAATCGTCTCGGGGCTGGATGTGTCGTCACAGGCGCAGGTTCTGACCCTGCTGGAAGGCCTGGTGCGCGATCTGGGTCTGACGCTGGCCTTTGTCAGCCATGATCTGTCGGTGGTGCGCCGGTTGTGCGACCGGGTGATCGTGCTGCATCAGGGTCTGATCGTGGAAAACGCCGCGACTGACCAGATTTTTGCCGCCCCCAAAGCCGCCTATACCCGCGACTTGCTGGCGGCGATCCCGTTGCCGGACCCCGATCAGCCCTGGGATTAGGGGCAGATTGGCGTAGCGGCGGCAGATTGCCCAAAATCCGGGCTTTGGTTGCGCAGGGATCAATGTCGGGCGTAGGGTGCGATTTCGCGGCGCTGGAACGGGGGGCTTGGGTTCATGCGGCTGGCCATCCTGACCGATATCCATGCCAACCGTGAGGCGTTTTCGGCCGTTCTGGCCGATCTGTCCGGGCGCGGCATTGACCGGCTGGTGCTGCTGGGCGATCTGGTCGGCTATGGCCCGGACCCCGAGTTTTGCACCGAAAAGGCGGCGGATCTGGTGGCCAAGGGCGCGATTGCCCTGCGCGGCAACCATGACGCGGCGGTGCGTCAGCCTGATCCGACCTTCACCAATACTGCCCTGACCGCGCTGAACTGGACCCGGCCGCGCCTGTCGGCGGCACAGGCGGATTTTCTGGCCGATTTGCCGATGCAGGCCGAGGTAGAGGATCTGCTATTCGTCCATGCCTCGCCGCAGGATCCCGGCGCCTGGATTTACATCACCTCGACCGCGCGGGCGGTCGGGGCTTTTGGGGCCACGGCGCAACGGGTGATCTTTTGCGGTCACGTCCATGTGCCGCAGCTTTACGCGATGGACCGGGGCGGCATGGTGCAGGATCTTGACCATCCGACGGGACAGCCGTTGCCGCTGTTGACCTCACGGCGGTGGCTGGCGGTGGTGGGGGCGGTGGGCCAGCCGCGCGATGGCCATGCGCAGGCGGGCTATGCGATTTATGATATGGCGACGGCGGATCTTACTTTTCGCCGCGTGCCCTATGATGTGGCGCTGACCGCGACCAAGATCCGTCAGGCCGGGTTGCCCGAAGTGCTGGCGCAGCGCCTGCTGACCGGAGGCCAGCCATGAAGCGCCTGCAACCGCAGAAAGGCTTGCAGATCGACGGCTTCACGCTGGGCGAAAAGCTGCATCAGGGCGGATTTGCGACGATCTGGGACGTGACCCATCCGGCGCAGGAATTGCCGATGGTGATGAAGATCCCGACGATTCTGGACGGTTATGACGGCCCGACCATCGTGGGGTTCGAGGTGGAGCAGATGATCATGCCCCGCCTGCGCGGCCCGCATGTGCCCGGCGTGATCGCCACCGGGGATTTTGCCACCCTGCCCTATATCGTCGTCGAACGCATCGCGGGTGGGTCGCTGTATCCGCGGTTCAAGACCGCGCCCCTGCCGCTGCCTGAACTTGTAGATATGGCGGCGGGAATGGCCACCGCCCTGCATTCCGTCCACCAGCAAGGCGTCATCCATTTCGACCTGAAGCCGGACAACTTCCTGCAACGCCCCAGTGGCGAGATGGTGCTGATCGACTATGGCCTGTCGCGGCACGAGGCGCTGCCGGACTTGTTGGCCGAGGAATTTACTATCCCGATGGGCACCTTCCCCTATATCGCGCCGGAACAATATCTGCGCCAGCGTAGGGATCTGCGGTCGGATATCTACGCACTTGGCGCGATGATCTATGAACTGGCGACGGGGGGGATGCCCTTTGGCGTGCCCGAAACGCTGAAACAGGTGCGCAAGCGGCTGTGGCGCGATCCGGTGCCGCCGCGCCTGTTGCGCCCCGACCTGCCGGAATGGCTGCAAGAAGTGATCCTGCGCGCGATGGAGGTGGACCCCGCCCACCGCTATCAATCCGCCGCCCAACTGCTGTATGATCTGCACCATCCCGCCCAGATCCGGCTGACCTCTCGCGGGCATCGAACGGTCGTGCAAAGCTGGGGCCAGATCTGGAGCAAATGGCACCGGATGCGCGGTGTCATCAGCTTTGGCGATCCGCCCGCCATGGGGGCGCAGATCGCCCGCGCGCCGATCCTGCTGGTCGCTGTCGATCTGTCGCCGGAGCAAGAGGCGCTGTCGCGTGCCGTCCTGACCTCGGTCAAGCGGATGCTGGTCATTGAACCAGAGGCGCGGGTGGCTTGTGTCAATGTGATCAAGGGCTCGCGCATCGGGATGGACCCGACCACCGATGCCGAGGGCAATAACCTGCATGTCAGCCGCCTGCTGGGTCTGCGCGTCTGGGCCGAGGGGTTGGACATGCCCGAGGGAATGCTGACCTTCACCGTGCTGGAAGGCACCGATCCGGGGCAGGTGTTGATTGACCACGCGGCCAATCTGCATGTCGATCATATCCTGATGGGCGCGCGGGGGCATTCCGGCACAAGGCGTTATCTGGGGTCGGTATCGGCGCAGGTGGTGGCTGAAGCGGCCTGTTCGGTGACGGTGATCCGCCTGCCTGATGCGCGTGAGGCCCCGGCGCTGGTGATCACAGCCGAGGGGTGGCGATGAGTTTGCAAGGCTTTTTCATCGCCGCGCCCCATGATGACGGTGATCCGGTAACCGGGCATTATTACGAGATGGCCAGCGCCGATCCCAGCCGCGCGCAGGTCTGGATTTATGCCGATGCGCTGTCCTATGTGCCGGGGCAGGTGTTGCGCCTGCACAGGATCGGCA
>JANNBI010000260.1:0-3744 GCA_031385345.1 Paracoccaceae bacterium
ATTCCGGCGGTGCTTCGCGGCCAAAGCGGCGGTCGCGGAAAATCGCCGCTGTGGCGGCCCAATTTCCGGTGCAGACCATCTGATACTCGGACCAGTGAAAGAACGGACCCAAGGCGCGGGCGCGGTCATAAAACGGATAGGGATCTTGCACGAAGGCGGGATCGGTGGGCGATTGCGACAGGCTGGGCAGGGTCATGCAGGGCGTCCAAAAGGTAACGGGATCAGGCGTTGGGCGATCAGCACGCCAAGACCCACCAGAACGGCGGCGGCGGCCTGCGACCAGTTCCATGTGCCGCCCAGACCGAACAGGATCAGCATCACGTAAAACGGGGCGGCGTTGATGTGCAGCGATGACATGCCGATGCCCAGCCGTTCGACCGACATGATGAACATGACCTGCGAGATGCCGATGGAGCCGATGGAAAACAGCAGCAAGGCGGCAACCTCGGTTCCGCCCCATGCGGCAAAGCTGGGTGGCGGTGTGCCCAACGCCCCCTGCACCAGCGCCGCCGCCATTGACGCAACAGCCGCCCCGGTCAGGGTGACCGCAGTGCGACCAAGGGGGGTCTGGTCGGGAAAGGCGGTGACGGTCAGCCGCGACCCAAGGGCAAAGCTGATGACCGAGCCAAAGCACAACAGCGCGCCCAGCCCCAAAGACAGATTGCCGCCCGACAGATCCAGCGCCCAGAAGCCGCCGAGCAGCGACAGGATCAGGCCAAGGATCAGGGCAAGGGTCAGCTTGCGGCCGTCAAGGATCACCTCCAGTGCGATGCCGACCACGGGCAGGGTGGCCGAGATCACCGCCGCCGTCACCGCCCCGCCGCGCGCCTGCCCCTGGATCAGGAACCACGCGCCCAAGCCGATCAGGCTGCCGACCCACAGGCCGCGCAGCCAGTTGACGCGGGTCAGGGGGCGCCACCCCTCGGTCAGGGCCCAATAGGGCACCAATGTTCCGGCGGCCAACAGCATCCGCAGCGCGTTCAGCTGTTCCGGCGCCAGAAGCGGGATCAGGAAATCGGCGGCAGGCAGACCCGCCGCCCAGATCAACATGGAGAACATGCAAATCAGGTTGGCGGTCAGCAATGAGGAAGCGGGGGGCGCGGAGGATGTGGACATGGGGATTAGGTGCCACGCCGCGCCGCGTCCTTCTGCAGCGTTCGCGACGCGCCGGTGTCGTCAGCCGTTCAGGGCCGCAACGATGGCGCCAAAATCGGCGGCCTTCAGGCTGGCCCCGCCAACCAATGCCCCGTCCACATGCGGGACAGCGAAAATTTCCACCGCGTTGGAGGGCTTGACCGAGCCGCCGTACAGGAGGCGCATCTGGGCGGCCTCCGGGCCGAACCGGTCGGTCAGGCGGGCGCGCAGGAAGGCGTGAACTTCGGCGATCTGGTCCAGCGTCGGGGTGCGGCCGGTGCCGATTGCCCAGACCGGTTCATAGGCGATCACCAGTGTGTCCGCCGTGGCCGCATCGGGGACCGACCCGGAAAGCTGGCTGCCGATCACCGCCAGCGTCTGGCCGGCGTCGCGCTGCGCTTCGGTCTCGCCCAGACAGACGACGGCGATCAGACCGGCGGCAAGGGCAGCGTCCGCTTTGGCGCGCACCAGCGCATCGGTTTCGCCGTGATCGGCGCGGCGTTCGGAATGGCCAAGGATCACATAGCCGGCCCCGGCATCCTTCAGCATCGCGGCGGAAATGTCGCCGGTATGCGCGCCTGACGGCTTGGGGTGGCAATCCTGCCCGCCGATGCGCAGCGCGCTGCCCTTGGCGGCCCAAACCATCTGCGCGATCAGCGTGGCGGGCGGGCAGAGCAGCATCTCGCAGGCGGGGGCGGGATGGGCGTCGATCAGCGCCGTCACCTCGGCCAAAGCGGCGGCAGAGCCATTCATTTTCCAGTTCCCGGCGGCAAGTTTGCGCATCCTATCCTCCTGCTATGCCGGGGATGGGGTAGCGCGAATGGCGGGCAGATAGAAGATTTTTCGGCGAAAAATCTTCGGGGGTAAGAATTTTTGGCGAAAATTCTTAGGGGGCGGGCCGTAAGAGTTTCTCAGACGGCGGGCTGGTCTTTGAACTTGATCGATTCGCCGCAACCGCAGGCCTCGGCCACGTTGGGGTTGCGGAATTTGAACCCGGCGTGCAGCAGATCAACTTCATAGTCGATTTCGGTGCCGAACAGGAACATCTGCGCCATGGGGGCGATCAGCACCCGCGCGCCGTCCTGTTCCACCACTTCGTCCAGCGGATTGCGGTCGGCCACATAGTCCATGGTGTATTCCATGCCCGCGCAACCGCCCTTCTTGATGCCGATGCGCAGACCTTCGGCGCCCTTCTGGCCCATCAGCCGGGCGATTTGCTGCGCGGCGGTGGGGGTCATGGTTACGGCGGATTTTCCGGGTATTCCAAACATGGGCATCTCCTGTCCGTCTTATCTAAGGCAAAAGGTCGGGAATTCCAAGGGCGGGCAGGGCAGACAGCAACGTTGTTGTGGCGAAAGAAACCGAGATGGCCCAACTGAACGAGGCCAGCGTGCCGATGATCACATATTCGCTGACCTCTTTTTCCGTGCTGACCGACCCGAACCGCAGCACCGATTTGGCGGCGATCAGAAAGCCGATGCTTTGCGCCTGCCCTGTCAGGATCAGAAGGAAGATCAACCCACGCTCCAGATTCCCGATGGCCGACCCGCCGCCGGGCAGGCCCTGTGGGGTGTGGTCGGCCCAAGGTTTCATCAAGAGGCCAATGGCAAAGCCCCCGGCGCGGGTGGCGAAAACTGCCCCGGCGGTCAGGGCCATCAGGGCGGGGATCTGGGAATAGGGCTGCCACAGGCCAGAGGTCCACAGGTCCGGCATCAGCAAGGCAAGGGCGATCAGGCTGGCCAGATGAGCGGCCTGATCGGCCAGAAAGGGCCAGATACCGCGCTGGCCGGACAGGGTTTTGGCGATGTCGATGGCCATATGCGCGAGGGTCAGCGCCAAAAGCCAGGGCGAGAAAGTGCCAAGCGTTGCCGTCGCCGTGGCCAGCACGATCAGCCCGTGCAGCAGCAGGGTCAGCGGCTGACGTTTGGTTTGCACCATCGCGTCTGATTGCAGGACGAAATCTGCAAGGACATGGGCAAGCAGCAGGGCGGCGAGGGTTTCGGTCATCTTTTTCCTTCGGTCGGCCTTTGGGGTGGTTTTCTGTCAGCCTTGAGGGTCTGGGTGTTCGAAGGCCAGCAAGGCCGCGCTCATCGACCGCAGCGCGCTGCCCTTCAGGCGCGATTGAAAGGCTTGGCGGGTGATGCCCAGCCGGTTTGCCAGATCCTCATCCGTGGGGCGGGGCAGGGCAAGGGCCATAGCGGCGGCTTCGGCCTGTTCGGGGGTCCAGTCTTTGGCCCGCGCCACAGCCATGTCAAGGATGGCCTTTTGCCAGAACCGGGTGCTTGGGTCGGGATGGGCAAAGGCAAAGCTGTCGGCCTGCGCAGTCATCTTGTCCAGATTGCGCCCCGATTGGACGAAGGCCGGGCCAGAGGCGTCGGACAGATCTGCGCTGCCCAGACTGTCGACCTTGCCCACCGCCATCGACAGCCGCGTCGTCAACCCGCAGCGCGACGCCTGAAGTGCTGCCAGCAGCAGCAGCGTCGCGCGCAGGGCATAGGTGGTGTCGGGCAGATACAACTGCCAGCCGTCACCGCGCGACCGGGTAAAGCGCGTGGCGGCCCCGGTCATGGCGCTGATCGTGTCGGCGGCATCTGCCAAGGCGGTCATGGC
>JANNBI010000276.1:0-9912 GCA_031385345.1 Paracoccaceae bacterium
CGCCGATCCCCAGATAGCTAAGCGTCGCCTCCAGCAGGACCGTGGTCGAAATGCCCAGCGTTCCCCAGACGATGATCGTGGGCAGCAGATGCGGCAGGATATGGCGCAGCACAATCCGCCCATGCCCCGCGCCCATCGTGCGCGCAGCAGCCACGAAATCGCGCTCGGTCAGCGAGGTCGTCTCGGTGTAAAGCACCCGCGCCACCTGCACCCAGTTCACCAAAGCGATGACCATGGCCACGATCCACAAAGAGGGCTGAAAGATCGCGGCAAGACAGATCGCCAGCAGCAGCGCCGGAAAGGCCATCATCAGATCGGTGAACCGCATCAGCGCCGCGCCCACAAAGCCGCGAAAGTAGCCGGCGGTGATGCCGACGGCGGTGCCAATGACCAGCGCCAGCCCATTTGCAACCACGCCGATGATCAACGAGGTTTGCGCCCCGAACAGCAGCCGTGTCATCAGATCCCGGCCCAGCAGATCGGTTCCCATCAGAAAGGTTGCATTTGGCGGCAGCGGCGCGCCCTCAATCGTCAGACCGTCGAACATCTGCTCGTTTGGATCAAAGGCGGTCAGCCAAGGCGCAAGGGCGGCCCCGAAAATGGTCAGGACGATCATCGCCAGACCGAACATGGCCAGCTTGTGTTCAATCAACCGGCCAAGCGCCGATTTCGGTTTTCTGGCCCTAGCCGCGGGTGCTGGTTGCATCGCGCCCCCCCGACAGCCGGGCGATGATGCTGTGCGCCGCATCTTCGATCGTGCGTTTGTCCTTCATCGCGGTCTGGCGCAGGTGGTTGTAGGCATCACTTTCCGACCGCCCGGCCGCGACCAGCAGCAGGACGGCTTTTACCACTGTTTCGCGGTCCCCCAGACGCCGCCGCAGATCCTGAATTTCGCTGGCCTGACGCTGGCGCGATTCGAACCCCGCCCGCGCGATCAACAACGTGGCATAAACTCCGTTGCCGCCGACAGGTTTCAACAATTGGGCATCCGCGCCGATGGACAGCACCCATTCAACGCGACCCGGTGCCTCGGACCCGATCAAGGCAATCAGCGGCATGGGTGCGGCACCGGGGGCCCATGGGAATTGGCCGTCATGGCACAGATCCGCGTCAAGGAAGATAAAGTCATGGCCCAAAATGCCCGGTCCCGCATCCGGCCAGGCCTCGGACACGGTCAGGCCAATCGCGGCCAGCTGCCGATGCAGCGCCTGAACGGTGGTATGCGGCCGGTGCAGAACAAGGGCGCGTGCCCCACCCAAAGAGGGGACCATCAGACGCCGGGTCATTTGATCACCGAAAGGCGGGGAAGCGGGATATCGACGCGGCGTTCAGACCGCGATAGATAGGGGTCCGCCATCACCTTGCCCAAGGCCTCGCACACAATGAAACGTCCCTGCCTGACCTGGGCAATCACAACCGGCAGGGTGGAGTGATGGGTTTCGATGTCGATGTCATGACGCAGGGATTCGGTCTGCGACAGCAAGGTGTTCAATGAAACCTCGGCAGGCGCATCTGCAAAAGCCAGCAGCGCGGCCAGTTTACGCACCGCAGCATAGGCAGACACCTCCAGCGAGGAGGTTTCTGGCGCGCTGGCAAGCCACGAGGTCAGACCGGCAAAGTGCGGGCCGACCGAAATCAGCCCCTAGGCCAAGGGGCCAAGTTCGGCAAGCTCGCATTCGGTCAGATTGCACGACTGCACGGGACAGGTCGCGGCGGTGAAATGGTTGTCACGCCAGCCAAGCTCGGCATAGGTGCGCAGAAAGGCATAGGACGACACGCCAACAAGGTTGTTCAGGATGAAATCGGGTCGCGTTGCCGCGACTTCAGCGATGATCCGGTCGATCTCGCAATCGCCTAGCGGCTGAAACCGCTCGCCCAGAACCTTGCCGCCCGCGTCGATGACCATCTCACGGGCGACACGGTTCAGCTCCCATCCCCAGATGTAATTCGATCCGGTCAGATAGGCGCGCCGCCCAAACCGAGGCATGGCCCAGTTGAGCAGCGGCAGCAGATGCTGGTTCGGGCAGCCGTGGGTGTAAACCACATGGTCGGACGCTTCGAACCCTTCATAGGGCACCACATACCACAGCGTCGCTCCGAACTTTTCCAGCACCGGATTGACTTCTTTCCGGCTCCAGGATGTGGTCGGGCCAAAGATATGACGCACCGGCGTTGTGCGCAGAATATCCGCACACATGCGGGCATAATTGTCGATGTCGCCAGCCGGATCGCGTTCGACGGGTACCAGACTGATTGGAAAGTCAGCCTCGCGGTTCACATCTTCGATTGCATTCAGCGCGCCGCGCCGACACACCTCGGTGATCAGCGAATAGCTGCCGCTTCGGGAGTAGAGCAGTCCGATTTCGACGGTCTTTTTCATTGATCCCCAGAAAACAAAAAAGCCCCACGTCTGACCTGCGAAATCGCAGAACAGAGGTGAGGCGCGGGTGCCTGCCCGGATTCAACCGGAATTTGGCCAAGGGTGGCACGATCCGATTGGGAGTCAAGGAATATCTACAATCGCAGGCGGGCGGCGGGGCGGGATCGCAGGGTGGGGGTGGCTGTCATAGTGACGTCAACGGCCAAACATTGGGCGGATGAACGGCCGCTGCCAAACACTGCAAATTTGGCTGTCCGCGCCGTTGGGAACGCCCCGATCTGTTGTTCGGCCAACCTGAACCTGTCCGACACGCGCGTTGAAAAGTTTTGCCGGGCCCTGCCATCAAAGCTTTTGGCGGGCGAGTATTTGAGAGGCTCTTTTGAAGGCCACTTCCATTTCTGCGCAAATCTTCCTTTGTCCTGGCTTCGATGCCACCCCACGCCACTTCGCGCTGTTCGCGAACGGCCCGCCCGGGCGCAACGGCCTATCCCCTTTAGGCCTGGGCGCTTTGGCCATATAAGCGACGTCGTGACACCTATTTCCGCATCCACGACACCACAGATCCGCGCCCCATTGGGATATCGGTCCCCGACGGTGGCATCCCCATGTTGAACGACCACAAGGTTCAGCTTCATGATCCGGCCCCCTTTGGCGCGCCGGTGACCGCGCCATGACCGTTTCGCGCCGCGACCTTCTTGTCATTGGCGGAAGCGTCGCGCTGATCTATGGCCTGCGCGCCCTGCCTTGGGACCGTTTTCCCGGGCGCGGCCCGCGCTTCGTTGACCTGCCGGACCTGCCGCCGTTTCGACGTCTGGAAGAGCAGGGTCAGACCTCTGGCGCGCCTGCCGTATTCGTCGGGATTGACGCCCCGCCAGCCGACGCCGAGGCGCGACGCGCGCGCGCCGTGGCCGTGCGCGCCGACCTTTGCTCTGCGCTTTTCGGGCCTGCGCCGCCGCCGGGAATCGTCCCGATCGCCTATTTCAGCGAGTTTCTGTGCCCCTACTGCCGGGAGCTTGAACGGGATCTGGACAGGCTTTTTGCGGAAGATGCCGCATCTTTTCGCCTGATCCAACACGAGTTGCCAATTTTCGGCCCACCTTCCGAACTTGCGGCGCGCGCGTCGGTGGCGGCGGCACGGCAAGGCAAACAACAAGAGCTTCGCCGCCGGTTCATGCGGACATCTTTGGTTGCGGATCCGGCATCCATCTTGCGTGTGGCCGCCGATATCGGCCTGGACGTCGATCGGCTGGCACGCGACATGGCATCAACTGACCTTCAGGCAGAGCTTGACCGGACCCGGGCCTTGGCGGATATTTTCGGGTTTGTTGGAACGCCCGGACTTGTGATCGGGCGAACCGTTCTGAAGGGCGCAATTCCCTACGCCCTGTTGCAGCGCATCGCAAAAGTCGAAAAATCCGCGCCAACACCGGTATGCTGACGCCATGAACACGCCCTCGCATATGCTGATCGGAGCGGCTTTTTTCGCCCGGCCCTTGGCACCGGCCACGCTGGTTGCGGCCATGGCCGGGGGGCTTGTCCCGGATCTGTCGATGTTTGTGCTGGTGCTTTGGTCCACCCTCGTGATCGGTTTGCCCGAACAGGAGATTTTCGGGCGGCTGTACTTTTCGGACGCATGGCAGACGATTTTCGCGGTGGATCATGGCTTTCTGATCTGGGGTACGCTGTTCATCGCTGCGGTTTGGGGCGGTCACACCCTGCTTCGCGCCTTTGCAGGCTCTGGCCTGCTTCATGCCTTGGCAGATTTCGCAACCCATCACGACGACGCCCGTCGCCAGTTCTGGCCTATGTCCGACTGGGTGTTTCAAAGCCCGGTCAGCTATTGGGACCGGCAGTTCTACGGCGATGTTTTCGCGGTTTTTGAGGTCGGGCTGGCGGTATTCCTGTCCCTGATCCTTTGCTGGCGGCTAAAGCGAGCATGGCAACGGGTGCTGGTTCTGGTCCCCGCAGCCCTGATCGTGGTGCCAGTCCTTCTGACCGGGGGATTCCATGGGCTTCACGGGATGGGGTGACAGGCGACAAGGTGGCCCTACCCCATCTTTTCCAAGACACGAAATTGGCCGTCACCGCCCGGCCTGCTTTCCGAAAACACCGCGGGCAAAGCGGTCAGAGGCCACGATGCCCGCGGTGTTGCCTCAACTACATGCCTTTGGCGGCAAGCCAGGCGTTCATCGCCGCGATCTCGGCTTCCTGTGCTGCGATAACATCTTCGGCCAGCTTGCGGATCGCGGGGTCGGTCCCGAATTCCAACTGCACCTTCGCCATGTCAATGGCGGCCTGATGGTGCGGGATCATGCCTTTGACGAAATCGACATCGGCATCGCCGGTATAGGGGGCCATGTTGGCCATCATTGCGTCCATCGCAGCGGCATAGCCCAGGACAGCTTTGTTATCGGCCAGTTCCGGTGGGATCATGGCGGAATTGCTGGTCATGGTCATGCCCGAATGGTCCATTCCGGCCATGTCGTCAGTCTGGGCATAGACATAGCTTCCGGCAGCCAACAGGGCGGCACACAGGGCGGCGGTTGCAATCTTATTCATATCGTTCTCTTTCTCTTGTTTACGTAGCTTTATCATCGCAGCTTTGCTGACACCTTCAGGCAGGCGCGTACCCAACCTCGGTCAAGGCGCTGACCAACTGGTCGCGCGTGGCCGATGATCTGACTTCGATCTTGCGCGCGTCGGAATCGACCGTGACATTGGCGTCAGGATCGACCGACTGGATTGCCTTGGTCACGCTGCGCGCGCAGCCGCCACAGGACATGTTTTCAATGTGAAACTGCATGACTACCTCATTCAGGGTTTTGGTTCATGCAACAGCATATGGGGCTTCCCATCGTTGTAAGGTCAAGGGCACAAATCCGTGATCGGGAAATCAAAATCAGCCCTTGACCTTACCATCATGGGAACCCCTATGTGAGGACGCGGAGACATAAGATGAAGGAGTTCCGCCGTGAACCTGATCGCGAAAACACAGCCCGCCGCCCAACCGCAAAAGGTCGTCCTTGAGGTGGAGGGTATGACTTGCGCGTCATGCGTCGGCCGGGTCGAGCGGGCCTTGAAAGCGGTTCCGGGGGTTGAGACGGCCTTCGTCAATCTTGCCACCGAACGGGCTGAAGTGACGGGCGCGGCAGTTGACTGGGCCTTGCTGGTCAAGGCGGTTGAAGATGCGGGCTATGACGTGGCCTCGCGTCCGGTTGATCTGGTGATCGAGGGGATGACCTGCGCCTCTTGCGTTGCGCGGGTGGAAAGGGCCTTGTCAGCGGTTCCGGGCGTGACCTTAGCCGCCGTGAACCTTGCGACCGAACGCGCGAGCGTAAAAGGCACGGCCGACATCAGCGCCCTTGTCCGCGCGATAACCGCGGCCGGCTATGACGCCCGTGCAGCCGCGCCGGCTCTGGATGTTGCGGACGAAACTGCGGCCAAAAAGGCTGCCGAAGAGGCCGGCCTGAAGCGGGATGTGGTAATCGCCGCGGCCCTGACGCTGCCGGTCTTTGTGCTGGAAATGGGCTCTCATCTGTTCGACTGGGTCCATATGGCGGTGATGAACACGATCGGCACGCAAAACAGCTGGTATCTTCAATTCGCATTGACCACGGCAGTCCTGTTCGGCCCCGGTCTGCGGTTCTACCGCAAGGGCCTTCCCGCCTTCGCCCGCCTTGCGCCCGATATGAACAGTCTGGTGGCCGTTGGCACGATGGCGGCCTTCGGCTATTCGCTGGTTGCAACCTTTGCCCCGGCCCTGCTGCCCGCCGGCACCGTGAATGTGTATTTTGAGGCGGCGGCGGTCATCGTCACCTTGATCCTGCTTGGCCGCTACCTGGAAGCGCGCGCCAAAGGCCGCACGTCGCAGGCGATCAAGCGGCTTGTCGGGCTTCAGGCCAAAACCGCGCGCGTCAGGCGGGACGGACAGATCATTGAGGTGCCTATCCTTCAGGTGCGCCCCGGCGATCTGGTGGACATGCGTCCCGGAGAACGGGTTCCGGTCGATGGCGAGGTCACGACGGGCACCAGCTGGATCGACGAAAGCATGATCTCCGGCGAACCCCTGCCGGTCGCGAAAACAGTCGGCAGCCCAGTGACAGGCGGCACCGTCAACCAGACCGGAGCCTTCAGTTTCCGCGCCACGGCGGTTGGCGAAGCGACCATGCTGGCCCAGATCATCCGCATGGTCGAAGAGGCGCAGGGCGGCAAACTGCCGATTCAGGCCTTGGTGGACAAGGTCACGATGGGGTTCGTCCCCGCCGTCATGGCACTTGCCGCGCTGACGTTCGTTGTCTGGCTGGTGTTCGGGCCTGACCCCGCCCTGACCTTCGGCCTTGTCAATGCCGTCGCCGTCCTGATCATCGCCTGCCCCTGCGCCATGGGCCTTGCCACCCCAACCTCGATCATGGTTGGCACTGGCCGGGGGGCGGAACTTGGGATCTTGTTCCGCAAGGGCGAGGCACTGCAAAGCCTGCACGGCGTCAAGGTGGTGGCGCTGGACAAGACCGGGACGCTGACGATGGGCAAGCCGATGCTGACCGATCTGATGCTGGCACCGGGATTTGAACGCGCTGCGGTTCTGGCCGCCGTTGCTGCGGTCGAGGAGAAATCCGAACATCCCATCGCCCGCGCGATCGTTTTGGCCGCGACCGAGGACGGGCTGACCTTGCCACATGTCTCGGCTTTTGAGTCGGTCACCGGTTTTGGTGTCGTGGCAATGGCGGGGGGGCAAAAGGTTCAGGTCGGGGCCGACCGCTATATGATCAAACTTGGCCTTGATGTCGCCCCCTTCGCAGCCGAAGCAATGCGGCTGGGTGATGACGGAAAATCGCCGCTTTACGCCGCCATCGACGGGAAACTGGCCGCAATCCTCGCCGTCGCTGACCCGATCAAAGCGACGACGCCCGATGCCATCCGCGCGCTGCATGCCTTGGGTCTGAAGGTCGCGATGATCACCGGCGACAACGCCCGCACCGCGCAAGCCATCGCGCGCCAGCTTGGTATTGACGAGGTGGTGGCCGAAGTCCTTCCCGATGGGAAAGTGGCCGCGATCAAGCGGTTAAAGGCGCTAGGCCCGCTGGCCTTTGTCGGTGACGGGATCAACGACGCCCCGGCCTTGGCCGCGGCAGATGTCGGCATCGCCGTTGGCACCGGAACCGATATCGCCATCGAGGCGGCGGATGTGGTGCTGATGACGGGTCGTCTGACCGCCGTGCCCGATGCAATTGCGCTGTCCAAAGCCACGATGCGCAACATCAGGCAAAACCTGTTTTGGGCCTTCGTCTATAACGCTTTGCTGATCCCGGTTGCCGCCGGCGCGCTTTGGCCTGCCTTTGGCTTGCTGTTGTCCCCGATCTTCGCCGCCGCCGCGATGGCCCTGTCGTCGGTCTTTGTCCTTGGAAATGCGCTGCGCTTGCGGCGCTTTTCCCCCGCGAAGGGAGTTTCGGTATGAACATCGGTGACGCGGCAAAGGCATCTGGCGTATCGGCCAAGATGATCCGCTATTACGAATCTACCGGATTGATCCCGGCCGCCGGGCGGACCGGATCGGGCTACCGGGTTTATACTGACACCGAAGTGCAGATGCTGCGCTTTATCCGGCGGTCGCGCGATCTTGGATTTCCGGTCGAGAAGATCGAAGAGCTGCTGGCGCTCTGGCGCGACCGCTCTCGCCATAGCGCGGACGTCAAGCGGCTGGCACTTGACCAGATCGACGGTCTGAAACGGAAAATCAGCGAAATGCAGGCAATGATGGACAGCCTGCAACATCTGGCCGATGCCTGTTGCGGCGATCACCGCCCGGAGTGTCCGATCCTTGCGGATCTGGGCAATGGCCCCAACCCTGCGCATGGTCCGCTGCGGACAGGGTCCAGCGGCCTGCCCCGCGCAAAACCGGGCCACCTCCTGGCAACGGATTGACAGCTTTGCTGAAGAAGCCGGGGGCGGCGTTGATATCCCAACGAATGACACCTCGAAAATCACACAGGATCTTATCGATTGTGCGGTATTGACGCCCCGAAGGCTCTTCAGACAGCATCTGGATGAAACACCGCACCCATCCCCAATGCGGGTTGATCGGGGATCAGCATTTTGACCGCCTGATGACACGGCCAATGCTGCCACAGGGTGATCTGGCACCCTGTTCCGCCCCCCCGTTATCAGCAATTTCAGTCAGAAGATGACATGCTGCACGGTCCTGCAAAACCCCGAAGGTTCGCGACGCTTTCCCATCCACCACCGTCACCACACCCCATTCGCCCCCTGAATCGTCACGGTGGCCGAACTTAATCTGTTCGTCATTTTCCCCAAGGCCCAGCGTTTCGACCCGTCACAGATCAATCCGCCGCAGCCGCAGCGCATTCGTGATGACGGACACCGACGACAGGCTCATCGCCGCTGCCGCGATCATCGGTGACAGCAAAAGCCCGGTGACGGGATAAAGCAGCCCGCGGCAATCGGGACACCCAACACGTTATAAGCAAAGGCGAAAAACAGATTTTGTTTGATGTTGCGTAAGGTTGCGCGCGCCAGTTTGCGCGCCCGCACAATGCCCATCAGGTCACCGCCCAACAAGGTGATCCCAGCACTTTCCATCGCAACATCCGCGCCCGTTCCCATGGCGATCCCGACATCGGCGGCGGCAAGGGCCGGCGCATCATTCACCCCGTCGCCTGCCATCGCGATCTTGTGGCCCTCGCGGCGCAATTGGTCGATCAAATCTTTCTTGGCCTCGGGAAGGACACCCGCGCGCACCTCGTCGATCCCAAGCTTGCTGGCAACGGCCCGCGCGGTGCGCTCGTTGTCGCCCGTCGCCATGATGACGCGCAATCCTTGGGCATGAAGCTCTTTGATCGCTTGCAGGGTGCTGTCTTTGATCGGGTCAGCCACCGCCACGATACCGGCCAAGGCCCCATCGACCGCGATGAACATCGCCGTCTTTCCGTCCGCGCGCAGGGTGTCGGCCCTTGCCTCGGCGGCGCGCGTGTCCAGCCCCAGATCCGTCATCATCGCCGCATTTCCAAGCGCCACAGCGCGCCCGCCGACCGTACCGCGCACGCCTTTGCCGGTGACGGCTTCGAAATCCGCGGCGTCCTGACGCGGGGCACTCTGGGCCTCGGCTCCTTCCACGATCGCTTCGGCCAAGGGATGTTCTGACCCGCGTTCCAAGGCCGCGGCAAGCGAAAGCAGATCGGTCACGGGCAAATCCGCCAGCGCGACAGTATCCGTCAGCTTCGGCTTGCCCATGGTCAAGGTGCCGGTTTTGTCCACGATCAGCGTATCGACGCTGGCCATCCGCTCCAGCGCCTCGGCGTCTTTGATCAACACACCCGCCTGTGCGCCGCGCCCTGCCGCGGTGGTGATCGAAATTGGTGTCGCAAGGCCAAGCGCGCAGGGGCAGGCGATGATCAGCACCGACACGGCAGAGGCGATGGCAAAGACCAGTGCCGGTTCGGGACCAAAGATCATCCAGACGACAAAGGCGAATAGGGCAATGCCAACCACTGCCGGCACAAAGATCGCGGACACCC
>JANNBI010000273.1:0-3781 GCA_031385345.1 Paracoccaceae bacterium
CCGCAGGCGCTGTTTGACGCCGTCATCGCCGCCCCGCGCGCCCGCGCCGAAAAGGCCGTCGCCGCAGCCACCCAGACCCTCTCTGGCAAATCGGTGTTCTTCTTTCCCGACAGCCAGCTTGAGATTCCCCTCGCCCGCTTCCTGACCCGCGAATGCGGCATGACCGCGGTCGAGGTTGGAACCCCCTTCCTGCACCGCGATCTGATGGCCCCGGAACTCGCTCTTCTGGCCGAAGGTCCGATCCTGTCCGAAGGTCAGGATGTTGATCTGCAACTGGCCCGCGCCCGCGCTGCCCGCGCCGACCTGACCGTCTGCGGTCTGGGCCTTGCCAACCCGCTGGAAGCCGAAGGTCTGGCCACCAAATGGGCGATCGAACTGGTCTTTACCCCGGTGCATTTCTACGAACAGGCCGGGGATCTGGCCGCGCTTTTCGCCAAACCCCTGCGCCGCCGCGCACTTCTGGCCCCCCTCGCCCCCGCGATGGAGGCCGCCGAATGACACAGGCCCCGCCTTTCGCCTTCACTTTGATCCAAATATCCCCTGTTTCTGTTGCCCCAAACGCCACCAACCTCCTCGGAGGTCACGCATGAAACTGACACTCTGGACCTACGAAGGCCCACCCCATGTTGGCGCGATGCGTGTGGCCACCGCGATGCGCGGGCTGCATTACGTGCTGCACGCTCCGCAGGGCGACACCTATGCCGACCTGTTGTTCACCATGATCGAACGCCGCGACCACCGCCCGCCGGTCACCTACACCACCTTTCAGGCCCGCGATCTGGGCGGCGATACGGCGGGTCTTTTCAAGACCGCCTGTCGCGATGCCGTGACCCGCTTCGCCCCCGAGGCGCTGATCGTCGGCGCCTCCTGCACGGCGGAACTGATTCAGGACGATCCCGCCGGACTGGCAGGTTCGATGAATCTGGGCATCCCGGTGATCCCGCTCGACCTGCCGTCCTATCAGCGCAAGGAAGGCTTCGGCACAGACGAGACGTTCCTGCAAATCGTGCGTCATCTGGCCAAACCCGTCGCTCGCACGACGCAGATCACCGCCAATCTGATCGGCCCCACCGCGCTGGGGTTCCGCCACCGCGACGATATTGTCGAGCTTACCCGCCTTTTGGCGGACATGGGCGTTGGCATCAATGTCGTGGCCCCGATGTCGGCGCGCCCCTCGGACATCGCCCGTCTGGGGGCGGCGCATTTCAACGTGCTGATGTATCCCGAACATGCCGAATCCGCCGCGCGCTGGCTGGAAACCACCTTTGCCCAGCCCTTCACCAAAACCGTCCCCATCGGCGTCGGTGCCACCCGCGATTTTCTGGCCGAGGTGTCGCGCCTGACCGGTCTGCCCGTCACCGCCGACACCTCCCGCCTTCGTCTGCCGTGGTGGACGCGCTCTGTTGACAGCACCTATCTGACCGGCAAGCGCGTGTTCATTTTCGGTGACGGCACCCATGTCGCCGCCGCCGCCCGCATCGCCCGCGATGAAATGGGATTCGAAGTTGCCGGTCTGGGCTGTTTCAACCGCGAAATGGCCCGCCCCATCCGCGCTTTGGCCCGCGACTACGGCGTCGAGGCCCTGATCACCGATGATTATCTGGAGGTCGAGGCTGCCATTGCCGCCCTGCACCCCGAACTGATCCTTGGCACCCAGATGGAGCGTCATATCGGCAAACGTCTGGGCATTCCCTGCGCCGTGATCTCGGCCCCGGTGCATGTGCAGGATTTCCCGGCGCGCTATTCCCCCCAGATGGGCTGGGAAGGCGCGAATGTGATCTTCGACACCTGGGTGCATCCCTTGGTTATGGGGCTGGAAGAGCATCTGTTGCACATGTTCCGCGACGATTTCGAATTTCATGATGACGCCGGGGCCTCGCATCACGGCGCGGCCCACAAACCCCGCCCCGAGACATTGACCGAACCTGTCGCTGAAGCCGCCCCTGCGGCTGCGGCGGTCGGGGGCTCGATGCCCCTGAACGACGCCCCAACTTCAGACACCCCCAGCCTCGACGCCACCCAGATCGTCTGGCTTTCCGACGCCGAGCGCGAGTTGAAAAAGATCCCCTTCTTCGTGCGCGGCAAAGCCCGCCGCAACACCGAAACCTATGCCTTGGGCAAGGGTGTCAGCGCCATCTCCATCGAAACCCTGTATGAGGCCAAAGCCCATTATGCGCGCTGATGCTCCCCTGATCGGAACCCGAGTGTCCTATAACATCGTCGTGGTGACGCTGGACCAGCACGCCGCCGGCCCCGCCGCCCGTATCGCGCCGCGTCTGGCGCGTGATTTTCCCGGCCTGACCGTCTCGATCCATGCCGCCGCCGAATGGTCCGAAAATCCCGCCGCCCTGACCCGCTGCAAACAGGCGCTTGCGACCGCCGATATCGTGGTGGCGAACCTGTTGTTCATTGAAGAGCATATCCTTGCCATCCTGCCCGATCTGACCGCCGCCCGCGCCCGCGCCGATGCCTTCATCGGGGTCGTTGCCGACGCCGCCATCGTGCGGCTGACCAAGATGGGCGATCTGGACATGGCCAAACCGGCCTCGGCCACCATGGCCCTGCTGAAAAAACTGAAACCCGGTCCCAAAGCCGGTGCCAAAACCTCTGAAAATTCGGGCGAAAAGCAGATGCGCATGTTGCGCCGCTTGCCGAAAATCCTGCGTTTCATCCCCGGCAAGGCGCAGGATCTGCGCGCCTGGTTCCTGTCGATGCAATATTGGCTGGGCGGGTCGGACGACAATATCGAACAGATGATCCGCTTTCTGATCGGCCGCTATTCGACGCGGCAGGACTGGCGCGGCACGGCGTCAAAGGCCCCGGTCGATTACCCGGATGTCGGCCTGTACCACCCGCGCCTGAAGTCCCGCATCACCACCGATCTGGCCGATCTGCCGCGTCCCGCCGGGGCCCATGCCACCGTCGGCCTGCTGATGCTGCGGTCCTATGTTCTGGCCTCGGACACCGCGCATTACGACGCGGTCATCGCGGCGTTTGAAGCGCGCGGCATCGCCTGCATTCCGGCCTTTGCCGGGGGACTGGATGGCCGCCCGGCGATCAGCGCCTATTTTCACGGTCCCAAAGGCCCGCAGGTTGATGCCCTTGTGTCGCTGACCGGGTTTTCGCTGGTCGGCGGCCCGGCCTATAACGACAGCCCCGCCGCCGTGGCCGCCCTGTCGGCGCTGGACGTGCCCTATATCGCCGCCCATCCGCTGGAGTTTCAGACCCTTGGTCAATGGGCGCAGGCCGGGGCCGGTCTTGGCCCGATCGAGACGACGATGCTGATCGCCCTGCCGGAAATTGACGGCGCCACCAACCCCACCGTGTTTGCCGGTCGCCACGGGTTGGACGGCTGCACCGGCTGCGCGCATATGTGCAAAGCGGCAGCCGATGGTCAGCGCGCCATGTCGCCCTGCCCCGAACGCATCACATCCTTGGCCGAAAAGACCCTGCGTCTGGCCCGCCTGCGCCAGCGCCGCAATGCCGACAAGAAGGTCGGGATTGTGCTGTTCGGCTTTCCGCCCAATGCCGGGGCTGCCGGCACCGCGGCCTATCTGTCGGTGTTTGAAAGCCTGCACAACACCCTGACCGCGATGAAAGCGGACGGCTATGCGCTGGACGTGCCCGCCGACGTTGACGCCCTGCGCGCCGCCGTTCTGGGCGGCAATGCCCGGATGTATGGCCAGCCCGCCAATGTCGCCGCCTTTGTCGATGCCGACACCATCGTGCGCCAGACCCCGCATCTGACCCAGATTGAGGCTGCCTGGGGCCCCGCCCCCGG
>JANNBI010000295.1:0-4937 GCA_031385345.1 Paracoccaceae bacterium
CCCCGCGCCGCGCATCGGCCCGCGGCAGGACCGCTGCCCGTCGCACCCCAGTCAGCCCCAACAAATAGGTTTCGATCGCCTCGGGGAAAACGTTCTGATCTGCCACCGTCACCATCCGGCCCGCCCGCCCGGCCAGATAAAGACGACCGTCCGCCATCCAACCCATCTCACCCACGGACAGCCAACCGTCCTGGAACCGCGCACCGCCCGCCTCGCCCCCGGCATAGCCGGAAAACAGATAGGCCGAGCGGACCCAGATTTCGCCCACCTCACCCTCAGGCGCGCGGATCTCAACCCCCGGATAGGCCCGCCCGACCGAATCCTGCGGATCATCCGGCCCGGCCAACGTGATAAAACTCGTCTCCGCCGCGCCGTAAAATTCGTGCAGCGCCGCCGCCGGGGCCAGCGCCCCCAAGGCAGCGCGCAGACCCGCATCCAGCTTCGATCCCCCGACCAGAATCACCCGCAGCGCCGCCAATTCCCCACCCGCCGCCTCCACCATCAGCCGCAATTGTGACGGCGAGGCGTACAGAACCTCCACCCCGCCCTCGGCCAGCGCCCGCCGCATCCTGTCCGGTCGCATCCCCCCAAGCGCAAACAGATCCGCCCCCAGATGCAGCGCCTCAACCGCGCCGTACAGGGCAAGCGACTGCTCCAACCGGCCCAGAACCGCCACCCGCACCCCAGGTCCGATGCTGAACAGCCGCGCATTCACCGCGAAACTCGCGATCCAGGACGCCATGCTACGCCGGATATGTCTCGGCTGGCCGGACGACCCCGAGGTCAGGGTTTCAAATTCCCCAACCCCCGCCCCCAAGGGCCCCGCCCCGCCAATCCGAAACGGCTGCCCCCGCCGGGCCAGCGCCGCGACCAAGGCCGACACATCGCCCACAACAACGCGGGCCTCTGGCGCCACCTCAAACTCCGCCTTCAATGTGGTCATAAATATTCCCCGCCGGAGGCCCCGGTTTCCGCCCGACACTGCGCTCAGTGGTCAGACGCCAAGTGGTCTGGCGCCAAGTGGCCAGGCGCCCAGTAGTTAGGCGCCCAGCAGGCTCGCCACCCGTCGCAGGGCCAACAGATAGCCCTCGGTGCCGCAGCCTGCGATTACCCCATCGGCCCGCGCGCTGACGTAGGAATGGTGCCGAAACGCCTCGCGTTTGTGAATGTTTGAAATGTGGACCTCGATCACCACACCCTCAAAGGCGTTCAGCGCATCCAGTATCGCGACCGAGGTATGCGAATAGGCCCCGGGATTGATCACGATCGCCCGCGCCACGCCTCGGGCCGCATGGATCATCTCGACCAACGCGCCTTCGTGATTGGACTGCGCCGCGCGCACCTCCAGCCCCAGATCGCGGCCCAGGGTGACGCAGCCCGCCTCGACCTGCGGTAAGGTCTGCGCGCCGTAAATCTCGGGCTGGCGCAGGCCCAGAAGGTTCAGGTTCGGGCCGTTCAGCAGGGTGACGATATGGTTCACGGGGGCGGTTTCCTTGGCGTTACGCGCCCAGTCTAGCCGCAACCTGCCCAAAGGAAAAGAAAAGACGCGCCTTCGCGTGGCGAAGGCGCGCCCAGAAGGTCACGCAACTTGGGGACAACAATCGCACCAGGGAGCGGCGCTGTCACGCGACCTTTTCAAGCTGAACTTCCGGCGCGATCCCAAGGGCGCGCACCACCTCGCGGGTCAGACCCGGACGGTTCAGCGTGTAGAAATGCAGATCCTCAACCCCGCCCTGAATTAGGCGGTCACACAGCGCGGTGCATTGCGCCAGCGCCAGCAACTCCTCGCGCCCATCGCGCGCGGCGGTGGCAAAGGCTTCGTCCAGCTTCGGCGGCACACGAGTGTTGCAGCGCGCGGCGAACCGTTTGGCCCCGGCCCAGCTTTGGATCGGCAATATGCCCGGAATGATCGGCGCGGTGATGCCGATCTTGGCGCATAGATCGCGGAACCGGAAAAACACATCGGCGTCAAAGAAGAACTGGGTGATGGCGCTGCTGGCGCCCGCGTCCAGCTTGGCCTTCAGCCAATACGCATCCGAATACACATCCGCCGCATCAGGATGCGGTTCAGGATAAGCCCCAACCCGGATCTTGAACTTGCCGGTATTTGCAAGCGCCTCAACCAACTCTACCGAATTTGCAAAGCCGTCAGTCTGCGGGGTGAACTGGCCGCCGCCCTGTGGGGCATCCCCCCGCAGGGCCACGATTTCCGTGACACCCTGCGCGGCATAGCCTGCCGCGATCTCCAGCGTTTCTGCCCGGCTGGCCTCGACACAGGTCAGATGCGCCGCCACGTTCAGCCCGTAATTGCGGTGGATCGTGCCTACCGCGTCATGGGTCAGCTTGCGTGTCGTCCCACCGGCGCCGTAGGTCACCGACACAAATTCCGGTCCCATCGGGGCCAGCGCCTGCACGGTTTCAAACAGCCGGAACGACGCCTCCAGCGTCTGCGGCGGAAAGAATTCGAAAGAAATTCGCGGGCTGGCGGGGGCGGTGGTCATATCAGTCTCCTATCACTTGCCCCCTTATCCCAGACTTGTTAACGTGAATCCAATTCATATAATTCACCATCATCATGAGGTTCACCGCATGTATATCGAACTTCGCCATCTGCGCACCATCCGCGCCATCCATCAGGCCGGGGGCCTCGCCCGCGCCGCCGACATGATGAACATGACGCAATCGGCCCTGTCGCATCAGGTCGCGGGACTGGAAGATCAGGTCGGGATGGAATTGTTCGTGCGCCGTTCCAAACCGATGACGCTGTCCTCGGCCGGGATCCGTCTGCTGCGGGCGGCGGACCGCATCCTGCCCGAAATCGCCGCGCTGGAGGAGGAATTTCAATCCCTGCGCACCGGTAAAACCGGCCGCCTGCACATCGCGATCCAGTGTCACGCCTGCTTTGACTGGCTGTTTCCCGTGCTGGAACTGTTCCGCCACGCTTGGCCAGAGGTTGATGTCGACATCCGCGCTGGCTTGGCCTTTGACAGCTTTCCCGCCCTCTTGCGCGAAGAGGTCGATCTGGTGATCTCCTCCAACCCTGAACCCTTGGCCGGCCTCACCTTTAACCCGCTGTTCGACTATCAGCCCACCTTCGTCGCCTCGTCGCAGAACCCCCTTGCTGCGAAGGCGATGATCGAGGCGGAGGATTTCCGCGACCAGACCCTGATCACCTATCCCGTCACCCGCGACAAACTGGACGTGTTCACCGATCTTCTGACCCCCGCCAAGGTCGAACCCCGCGCGCAGCGACAGGTGGAACTTACGGCGGTGATCCTGATGCTGGTCGGGTCGAACCGCGGGGTGGCGGTGCTGCCCGACTGGGTGATCCGCGACGTAAAGATGAACGCCGACTACGTCACCCGCCCGCTGGCCCCCGGCAACCTGACCCGCCGCCTGTTTGCCGCAACGAGGGACGAGGACGCCGCCAAACCCTTCATGGCGCATTTCATGAAGCTCGGGAGGAGCGAGCCGGTGAAGCTGCAAAGGGGGTAGGCCGGGCGCGCCCTGTAAGGCGAACGCCTCCCCTCCCCCTCGTGGGGAGGGGTTGGGGGTGGGGGGCACCAAGTTTCCCCAAGAAAACAGCCACATATATTTTCACAACCAATGGTCGGAGCATCCCCCAACTTACGGCTTGCTTCCAATCAATCGATGCTGCCGTCCGGCAAGTTTCATGATGCACCCAAACCGGCTTCGCCCCCGCCTCACCCGCGACGAAGTAGCTGTGCGCACCCTTGACCGTCAGGTTCCAGGCGTCAAGCGGTTCGGCGCGCTCTACGACCGAAACCACCTCGGCCCAGGTGCCGTCGGGGTTCAGGAGCCGGTCGCCGGGGCGAATGCGGCCCGCGTCGATCCAAACCTAGAACGGCAGCCAACAAAAGATGTGTTCGCTAAGAATGAAACTGGCGAACAAAGTCTTCCATTTCTTTTCTCAACTGCTCAGCATTGATGTAGATATCTGGCGCCTCGGCAATAAGTTGTTCATTGGACCTATATACATCGCAAGCTGAATGGATTGCGGCCAGTATGGTCTCGTCATAGGGATCCTCGTTAGCTCGACCAAGCCTAACCAGCTTTACGTGTTGGGACCACAAGCGAATGTAAGTGATCTGGAACTCTTCAGAAGCCAACTCTCCTGCAACGAACTTTCTCGCGAGATCTCGCATTTCCATTGTCATTGCAGATTTCCACTTCTCAGTAGGTTTTCGATTTGCACAGGCGCCGCCTTGAACCCTGCGACCAAGTTGCCCGACTGGTCGTAGAATGTCCATTGGCCGGTGGTTTGATTCAGATAGTGATTGCCTGATGCCGTGCCTCGATAGGTACCAGGAATAACTTTGGTGTCTGGTGCTGTCTTGAAGGCCTCAAGCGCATTTTGGAAAGCCTCTCCAGTCTTGTTGTTGAAGTTTGTTCCAACAAAACCGAAGTCTGCTCCATGTTGATCATGGATATGCTGAAGTTTACCGCGAGTATATCCAGGCTTGATCCAACAGTTATGCACCCAAACCGGCTTCGCCCCCGCCTCACCCGCGACGAAGCAGCTGTGCGCATCCTCGACCGCCAGGTTCCAGGCGTCAAGCGGTTCGGCGCGTTCCTCGACCGAAACCACCTCGGCCCAGGTGCCGTCGGGGTTCAGGAGCCGGTCGCCGGGGCGAAGGTTGCCCGCGTCGATCCAATGACCGCCAGGGATGGGGCCGTCATAGGTGACACCTTCAGAGGCGGGGGGCGGAACCTCGACGACCGGCAGTTGCACGAAATAGGGGTGTATACGGTTGGAGATGATGATCTGCTCGGCACCGCCTTCGAGATCGCGGATCGTGACCAGCACGCGGTGGTCGTAGGGGGCGACGGATTGGCCAAGGACGCCATGCCAGCCGCCCGCGGCCGCGGCGGGGGGGGGGGGGGGGGGGGGGGGGGGGGGGGGGGGGGGGGGGGGG
>JANNBI010000317.1:0-3062 GCA_031385345.1 Paracoccaceae bacterium
CGGTCAGATTGCCCTTGGCAAAGAACGAGGTCAGCGCACGGGCCGCCTGATCCTGCGGATAGACCTTGCCTTGCCGCAGCCGGTTCAACAGTTCGTCTGGCGGAATGTCGATCAGTTCGATTTCGTCGGCCATTTCCAGCACGCGGTCGGGCACTGTTTCGCGCACCCTGACGCCGGTGATGCGGGCAACGGTTTCGTTCAGTGTTTCGATGTGCTGGATGTTGAGGGTGCTAAAGACGTCAATGCCCGCCGCGAGCACCTCTTCAACATCCTGCCAGCGCTTCTCGTGCCGCCCACCGATCGCATTGGTGTGGGCCAGCTCATCGATCAGGGCAAGCGTGGGGCGGCAGGCCAACAGGCCGTCCAGATCCATTTCGGTCAGCGCGCGGCCTTTGTAGATTACGGGCTTGCGGGCCAGTTGTGGCAGGTCCGACAGCTTGGCCTGCGTTTCGGCCCGGCCATGCGTTTCGATCAAGGCCGCAAGAACATCGACGCCTTCCGCGCGTTTTCGGTGCGCGTCATCCAGCATTGCCCATGTCTTGCCCACACCCGGCGCGGCCCCTATGAAGATTTTCAACCGACCACGCCCTTCCCTCGCGGCCTGTGTCAGCAGGGCGTCGGGTGAGGGGCGAATGTCAGTTTCGGCAGTCATTCCGTTTGGGTTCCCTGGGCATTTCCGGCTGGCCCTGGAAAGGCCGCATCAAGCGCGAGGTTTGTCTCAAGCACATTCACGGAGCGTTCACCAAATAGCCAGAAAGTTCGGTCGATGATCATGCCTTCGATCAAGGACCGGACAGCGTTGGCATCCGCCCCCCGCGCCACAGCGATGCGGCCCGCTTGCGCCATCGCATTTTCCGGGCTGATGTGTGGGTCCAGCCCCGATCCCGATGCGGTGACGGCGTCGATGGGCGCTGGTTGGCCGTTCAGCGCCTCCCATGCCGCGCGGCGTTCGGCCACGGTTGCAACCAGCGCCGCCGAAGTGGGCCCAAGGTTAGAAGCCCCGGTTCCCGCCGCATTCCAGCCGCTGGCCGAAGGACGGGGGCGCAAATAGCCCGGCCTCGTGAAGGGTTGCGCGACAAGGGACGATCCGATGACCGTATCGCCTTGCAAGATAAGACTTCCGTTTGCTGCGGCGGGGAACAGGCCTTGAGCAAGGCCCGTCATAGCCAGCGGATAGGCAAGGCCAGTTAACAGGGTGAACAGGACAGTCAGGGTGATGGCAGGGCGCAGGTGGATCAGCATGATTTTCTCCTTAGGCCAGGTTCAGGGCGACAAGGCACAGGTCGATGGCCTTGATGCCGACAAAGGGCACGATCAGCCCGCCCAGCCCGTAGATAAGCAGATTGCGCCGCAGCAGGGCGGCAGCGCTGGCGGGTTTGTACTGCACACCGCGCAGCGCCAGCGGCACAAGGGCAATCAGGATCAACGCGTTGAAGATCACCGCCGATAGGATGGCCGAGGTGGGCGAGGCCAGCCCCATGATGTTCAGTACCGCCAGCCCCGGATAGGCCGCGACAAAGATCGCGGGCAGCACCGCGAAATATTTCGCCACATCATTGGCAATGCTGAAGGTGGTCAGCGCGCCGCGCGAAATCAGAAGTTGCTTGCCTACCAGCACCACCTCGATCAGCTTGGTCGGATCGCTGTCCAGATCAATCAGGTTGGCCGCCTCTTTCGCCGCCGGGGTTCCCGCGTTCATCGCCACGCCCACATCGGCCTGCGCCAGCGCGGGCGCGTCGTTCGATCCGTCGCCGCACATCGCCACCAGCCGCCCGCCCGCCTGTTCACGGCGGATCAGGTCCAGCTTCATCTCAGGCGTGGCTTCGGCCAGAAAATCATCCACCCCGGCCTCGGCGGCGATGGCAGCGGCGGTCAGGGGGTTGTCGCCGGTGATCATCACGGTGCGAATGCCCATGGCGCGCAATTCGGCAAAGCGTTCCCGAACGCCGGGTTTCACGATGTCTTTTAGATGCACGACGCCAAGGATCTGCGTGCCTTCCGCCACCAATAGCGGCGTGCCGCCCGACCGCGCAATCGCATCGACCTGTGCGGCCAGAGCGCCGGGCGGGGTCCGCCCGGTCAACCGGATCACGGCATCAATCGCGCCTTTGCGAAATCTGCGTCCATCAGCAAGGTTCAGCCCCGAAAGCCGCGTTTGCGCTGTGAACGGCACGAATTCGGCCCCCTTTGGCATATCGGGGATCGCCCCCAGCATTTCGCGCGCCTTTTCCACAATGGATTTACCCTCTGGCGTTTCGTCCGCCAGGGATGCCAGTGCCGCCGCCCCGGCCAGCTGATGCGCGGTGATACCGGGGGCCGGGATCAGTGCATCGGCCATCCGGTTACCAAAGGTTATGGTGCCGGTTTTGTCCAATAGCAGCGTGTCCACATCGCCCGCCGCCTCAACCGCGCGGCCGGATTTGGCGATGACATTGGCTTTTACCAGCCGGTCCATCCCCGCAATCCCGATAGCCGACAGCAGGCCGCCGATGGTGGTGGGGATCAGCGTGACAAACAGCGCGCCAAGCACAACAACCGGGATGGTGGTGCCGGAATAGCTGGCAAAGGCGGGCAAGGTGACCACGACGAACAGGAAGATCAGCGTGAGGCCGACCAGCAGGATGTTCAACGCGATCTCGTTCGGGGTCTTCTGCCGTTCTGCACCTTCGACCAGTGCGATCATCCGGTCGAGAAAGCTTTTGCCGGGTTCCGCCGTGACCTTCATCACGATCCAGTCCGACGCAATGGTGGTGCCGCCGGTGACAGAGGACCGATCACCCCCCGCCTCGCGGATAACCGGGGCGGACTCGCCAGTGATGGCGCTTTCGTTCACGCTTGCCATACCGCGCACGACTTCGCCGTCGGTGGGCACCAGATCACCGGCTTCGACCAGCACGAACTGACCGGCGCACAGATCTTCGGTCGGGGTCAGCAGCGTCACGTCAAAATCGCTGTCTGCCGTCTCCAGCCGCTTGCAATATCCCGTCGTCTTGGTGGCGCGCAGGGTATCGGCCCGCGCGCGGCCCCGGCCTTCGGCCAGACCTTCGGCAAAGTTGGCAAAC
>JANNBI010000287.1:0-23055 GCA_031385345.1 Paracoccaceae bacterium
GCATCTGCATCCAGCACCTCGGCCCACTTGTAGCTGTAGTAACCTGCGGCGTAGCCCACGGGACTGCTGAATAGATGGCTGAAACGGCGGGCCATGGTCGGGTTCTCCGTCTTCATCGGCATGAGATACTCTTTGAGGATCTGGCGTGAGAGCTGATCCAAATCGGCACCTTCGGCCGAAAAGCCGGCAGAACCGGGGGCAAAGACATTGTTCACCGACATGGAAATTCCGGGCTGGATCGCGCCGGTCAGGGGGTCCGGGCGCAGACCACCATCCAGCGCCACCGTCGCCGGTCGCATCTGCGGGTCTTGGGTCACCGGTTTGGGGGCAAGGGGCAGATGGGTCAGTTCCATGGCAGGCTCCGGCAGGACTGCCCCTTGTCTGACCAAGTTTGGCGCCAAAGAAAAGGCCCGGATCAGACGATCCGGGCCGATCTGGTCAGGCTGAACCGATGATCAGGTCAGCGCGGTCTGCGGTGCCGTGGTGCGGATCGCGGTCGCTTCGATATCGCCGGGACGCGAAATCTCAATCCGGCGGGGTTTCAAAGCCTCGGGCGTTTCGCGGTGCAGGTCGATGTGCAGCATCCCATGTTCATGGGTGGCACCCGTCACCTTCACATGGTCGGCCAAGGCAAAACGACGTTCAAAGGCCCGCATAGCGATGCCCTTGTGCAGATAGGTCTTTTCGGTGGCATCATCACCGCGACGGGCAGCCACGAACAGACTGCCTTCGCGCACCTCCACCGACAGATCCTCGGGGGCGAAACCCGCCACCGCGATCGAGATGCGGTAGGCATCTTCGGCCGTCTTTTCAATGTTATAGGGCGGGTAGGTCGGCTGCGGCACATCGGCGGTCAGCGCGCGGTCCATCAGATCGGCAATGCGGTCAAAGCCGACAGTGGCACGGTACAGCGGGGCGAAATCAAGGTTACGCATGATCATCCTTTCAAAGCGATGCAAGGCCCCCCTCCCGGTATGGGCCAAGGGGTGTCGTCGCGTCAGGCCCGTTGTGGCACCCGGCGCAGGCATCAGATGGGAAGGGATTTTGCCGGTTTCAAGCCCCGGTTTCAGGGTGCCGAAATTTTTACGGCGCCGACAGGAATTTTGCGCCGCCCGCCTGACCGCCTGACAGGGTGGTGACACCTTCGACCTTGGTGGCCCCGCCCAACTGCGCCTCGATCTCGGACATAAGGGTTGGCAGAACCTCGTCCACAGCGACGGCCAAAGACACCGGCTCTTCGCCCAGTTCGGCCTTGGCCGAGATCACCGACACGATACGGGGCACCGCACCCGTGACATCGAACACCGGCGCGCCGGAGGAGCCGAAATCCACGGTGCAGGACAGAACCGAGATCGACGGCGCCTCGTCCAGCACGGTGCAGATCTGTTCCAGCGACGGCGCGTCGGCGCGGTCCTGCGCATAGGACACCACGCCCACGGTGTCATTGATATGGGGGCGCGGCGCGGTTTCAAACGGGGTGACAGAGGTCAGGCGCACCGGCTGATCCAGCCGCAACAGCGCCACGTCAAAGCCGACACGGTCCAGCTTGCCAACCCCGGCATAGACATAATCGGGATGGGCGGCGGCGATGGACACGCTGCGGTAAGCCTCGGCATGACCATTGCGCAGGCCCAGCAGAAATTGGAAATCCTCCACCGGGGTGCGCGCGCCGGTGTCCTTGTCAAACAGACAATGGGCGGCGGTCAGAACCAGCTGCGGGGCGATCAGGGTGGCTGTGCAAAAGCCGCGGTTGCCCAGATCCAGACGACCCACCGCCTCCCATCCCTTGGAAGCGTCGCCGGTTTCTAGGCTGATCAGACCGGAGTCCTGGGAAAAGGAATGGCCGGGCAACAGGGACAGAAAAATGGAAAACGCAAAAACAAAATGGCGCATGAAAATCCTCCGGACACCCCGTCTAGGCCGAGACTGCGGCATTAGTTTGACCACCCGGTTAACAATCGCGCAGACCGGGCGGTTTGGGGCCGCCGGTGGCCCAATCCAGAAGTTCGACCGTGTGAATGACCGGTACAGTGGTGCCAGCGGCGATCTGCGTCAGGCAGCCGATGTTTCCTGCCGCGATGACCTGCGGCGATTTCGCCTCAATCGTGGCGACCTTGCGGCGGCGAAGTTCGGCTGAAATCTCGGGTTGCAGCAGGTTGTAAGTGCCGGCAGAACCGCAGCAGAGATGGCTGTCCAGAGGTTCGACGACAACAAATCCCGCCCGCCGCAGCAGATCCTTGGGGGCGGCGGTGATCTTTTGGCCGTGTTGCAGCGAACAGGCGGCGTGATAGGCAACCCGCAGACCGGCGCCGGTTCCGGCAGGAAGGCCGATTTCCGCCAGATATTCGGTGATGTCGCGGGCCAGACCGGCCACTTCGGCGGCCTGCGCCGCCATTGGCTGTCGTGCGAACAGATGGCCATAATCCTTGACTGTGGTGCCACAGCCCGAAGTGTTTATGATGATCGCGTCCAGACCCAGCGGCTTTTCCGCCAGAAAAGCGGCAATGTTGGCGGCGGCAAAGCCACGGGCTTCCGCCTCGCGTCCCATATGTTGGGTCAGCGCGCCGCAACAGCCCATGGCTTTTGGCACCACGACTTCGATCCCCAGCCGGGTCAGCAGACGGATGGTGGCATCGTTGATGTCGGTGTTCAGCGCCTTTTGCGCACAGCCGGTCATAAGCGCGATACGTCCTCGGCGGGGACCAAGGGCGGCGAAGGTCTGGGGGTCATCGTTGCGGCTGACCGGGGGCAAGCGGCGCGGGGCCATCGCCAGCATCGCCCGCAGCCGGGCATCGGGAAGGAATGGGGAGAGGGGCCGCGCCAGACGCGCGGCAAACAGCGCCAGCCGGAACCGCGTCGGAAAGGGGATGATCCGCGCCAACAGTCCCCGCAACAGGCGGTCCATCAGCGGACGGCGGTAAGTTTCCTCGACATGCACCCGGGCCTGGTCGATCAGATGGGCGTAATCCACCCCCGAAGGGCAGGTGGTGGTGCAGGCCAGACAGGACAGGCAGCGGTCGATATGCAAGGTGGTCGCGGCATCGGCGGGGCGGCCCTGTTCCAGCATGTCCTTGATCTGATAGATCCGGCCACGCGGGCTGTCCAATTCATCTCCCAAGACCTGATAGCTGGGACAGGTCGCGGTACACATACCGCAATGCACGCAGGCCCGTAGGATCGCGTTGGCTTCGGCCAGTTTGGGGTCTTGCAACTGGGTGTCGGTGAAAAAGGTCTGCATCAGCGCATCAATCCGGGGTTAAGGATGCCCCTTGGGTCGAATTTGACCCGCAGCGCATCCGAGAGTTGGGCCACCGGCGCGGGTTCAGGCGCAAAGACCGGCAGATGGGCAGGGCCGGCCAACAAGGTAGCATGGCCGGTGATTGGCCCCAGATGGGCACGCAGATCGCAACCCTGCGGTGTGCGCACCCAGATCAGACCACCGCCCCAATCCAGCTGCGCCAGCGACCCCTCGGGAAGCCGCGCCACCAGACCCGGCGCGGTGGAGGGTTGCACCGACAGCCGCCACAGATCGCCGGGCAGTCCCGCCAGTGCCACCACGTCGCGCAAATCCTGCCACAGCGCCCTGGGGTCGCTGCTTTGGCTGATCTGCGCCCCCTGCCCTGCCATCAGATCCTGCAACCGGTTCAAACGGTACGCGACCGAAGCCGAAAACCCCTCGATCCGCAGATGAGTTTCACGGCGGCCCGGCAGATGGGCGGCACCGGTGATCTCATAGGGTGAGCCCAAGGCGGCCGACATCGCGGCCACGGCCTGCGCCACGGTCTGGTCATGCAGGCACAGGCTGGCAACGGCTTCCGGGGCGGGCAGCAGTTTGAACGCAACCTCGCTCAGCACGCCCAAAGTGCCATGCGCCCCGGCCATCAGCTTCACCAGATCCAGCCCGGTGACATTCTTCATCACCCGACCGCCGGATTTCACCACAATGCCCTGACCATCGACGAACCGCAGGCCGATGAGCGCGTCCCGCGCCGCCCCCGCCTGCACCCGCCGTGGACCCGAGGCATTGGCCGCCGCGACCCCGCCCAAGGTTGACACCCCCTGCCGCCCCAGAAGCGCGCGCAGATCTGGCGGCTCGAACGCCAGATGCTGGCCCTGCGCCGCCAGCGTTGCCTGAACCTGCGCCAAAGGCGTGCCCGCCCCCGCCACCAGCGTCAAAGCGCCGGGTTCATACAAGGTAATGCCCGAAAGCCCGGACAGATCCAGCACTTCCCCCACCCCCAATGGCCCCCGCGTGCCGCCGCCCCGCAGGGCAAGAGGGCCACTGGCGGCGCGGATCATTTGTGCAAGGTCGCTCTCATCGTCTGGACGCATCGTCTGCCTTCAATGTGGTCTAAATATCCACTGTTTTTGCGGCCTTAGCCCGCGCGCCGCCCGGCGCTGGTGGCCAAAGGAAAGACCTTGGCCGGGTTCAGCAGCCAAAGCGGGTCGAACACGTCTTTGACCCGCATCTGCGCCTCCAGATCGGCCGGGGCGAATTGCACTGCCATCAGGTCGCGCTTTTCGACGCCGACGCCGTGTTCGCCGGTCAGACAGCCGCCGACCTCCACACACAGGCTTAGAATCGCGGCACCGAAAGCCTCGCATTGTTCCAGATCGCCGGGTTTGTTGGCGTCGTACAGGATCAGCGGGTGCATGTTGCCGTCGCCGGCATGGAACACATTGGCGACGCGCAGACCGAAGGCCTCGCTCATCTCGCCAATGCGGCGCAGGACCAGCGGCAGGGCGGACACCGGGATCGTGCCGTCCAGACACATGTAATCGCCCATCTGGCCCATAGCGCCAAAGGCCGATTTGCGGCCCAGCCAGATGCGGGCGGATTCGGCGGCGGACGTGCTTTCGCGGTAGGCCACGGGGGTGTGACGCGCGGCGATGGCACGAATGCGCGCCAGTTGGTCGTCGATTTCGGCCGGACTGCCTTCAACCTCGATGATCAAAAGCGCGGCACAATCGGGATAGCCGGCATGGGCAAAAGCCTCACACGCCAGAATGGCCGGGCGGTCCATGAATTCGATGGCGACGGGCAGCACGCCCGCCTTGATAATATCCCCGACGCAGGCGCCCGCGACCTCGTTCGCGTCAAATCCCATCAGAACCGGGCGCGCGCCTTCGGGTTTGGGCAGGATACGCAGCCAGGCCTCGGTTACCACGGCCAACTGCCCCTCGGACCCGCAGATCACGCCCAACAGATCCAGCCCCCCGGCATCGGCAAAGGGACCGCCCAGCGTCACCTCGGTGCCGTCCATCAGGACCAGCCGCACACCCAAAAGGTTGTTGGTGGTCACACCGTATTTCAGGCAATGCGCCCCGCCGGAATTCATCGCGATATTGCCCGCGATGGCGCAGGCGATCTGGCTGGAGGGGTCGGGGGCGTAGAAAAACCCCTCCGCCTCGACTGCGTTGGTCACGGACAGGTTGGTGCGGCCGGTTTCAACATGGATGAAGCGGTCGGCAAGGTTGACCTCGATCACGCGGGTCAGGCGAGCGACGCCAAGGACGACACAATCAGCGGTGGGCAGCGCCCCCCCCGCCAAGGACGTTCCGGCCCCGCGCGGAACAACGGGCACGCCAAGGCGGTGACAGGTTTTCAGGATCGCCGCGACCTGCGCTGTCGTGCGCGGCAGGGTCACGGCGAGGGGCGGGCAGCGATAGGCGGACAGGCCGTCGCATTCATAGGCTTTCAATTCGACCGGATCACTGATCAGACCGCCACCGGGCAGATCGGCGGCCAGCGCCGACAGGATGGTCGCACGGTTGTTCAGGATCTGTCGACTGACCGGGGGCATGTCCATGGGCGGGGGGATCCTTTGGGGCGATATGCAGATGGGATGCCGAAAGGGCCAGATGGTCAAGGCCCATCGACGGTGGTTATGCCGCGTCAGGCGGACGGGCTTTGGTCGGCGCTGCGGGCTTTGCGGCGGCCTTCGACCAGCCAGGCCGCGATCATCAGACCCGCGGCGGCCAGAAGGGCCAGCCAGGCGGGCAGCAGGGCGGTGATGCGGATATCCTCAGTCTGGTAGGCACCGCGCGGGGTGATGCCGATCCAGCCGCGCCCGGCGGCGGTGCGCCCGGCGGCCACAGTACGGATGTCAGGCGCGCCGTCGGCCAAGCGGATCACGCCGCCGCCGGTTGCGGTCAGGGCGGGGGCGATGACCAGATCGCTGGACATGGTCTGCACGAATTCGCGCGGCGCGGCGGGGCCGACAGCGATAACGCGGGTCAGATCGCCCTGCGACAAGCGATACAGGCCGGTTTGCGGCGCGGCGAACAGGGTTTCAAAACGGCCCGGTGACAGTTGAGTCATCGGCAGCACCAAGGCGGTGCCATCGGGTTTGGTCACGGTCAGATCGCCGGGGGCGTCGGGCAGGATCGAGCGGCGGGTGACGGTCACCTCGGCGGCTTTCAGGCTGGCGGACAAGGTTTCTTCCTCCAGCTCCGGCTCTTTCAGCATCCAATGCGCCAGACGGCGCAGCAGTTCCAGCTGCGGACCGCCGCCTTCAAAGCCGCGGCCCCACAGCCACATCTGATCCGAGGCGAGGACGGCGACGCGCCCCGCCTCGACCCGGTTCAGCACCAGAAGCGGGCGGTCGCCGGGGCCGGACATGACCACCTGACCCGCCGTTGCGGTCATTTCCACCAGACGGAACCAGCGGCCCCAACCGGCCTTGGGGGCCAAAGCCTCCAGTCCCTCGGTCACGGGATGGCGGCGGCCAAGGTCGGTCAGGGCGGGTTTGAACCCTTCGGAGATGATCTGGGCGGTGGGTTCCACCGGCAAAATCTCGGCCAAGGGCGTGCGCCACAGGCTGTCGATTGTGCCAAACTCCGGCCCGGCGGCGACCAGAACCGTGCCGCCGTCTTTGACATATTGCACCACGTTGTCGATGTAGCTGAGCGGCAGGATGCCCTGCATCGAATAGCGGTCAAAGATAATCAGGTCGAAATCCTGAATCTTTTCGACAAACAATTCGCGGGTGGGAAAGGCGATCAGCGCCAGTTCTTCGACCGGGATGCCGTCCTGCTTTTCTGGCGGACGCAGAATGGTGAAATGGACCAGATCGACGGAAGGGTCTGATTTCAACAGGTTGCGCCAAGTTCTTTCACCTGTATGCGGCTCACCCGAGACCAGCAGCACGCGCAGGCGGTCGCGGACGCCGTTGATGGCCAGCGTGGTCGCGTTGTTGCGGTCGGTCAACTCACCGGGTTGCGGGGCGACGGACAGTTGCAGCACGTTCTGGCCGCCGTGCGGCAGACGGATCGGCAAATCAAGGTCAATGTTCAGCGGCACCGAAAAGGTGACGGGCGGCTCTTCGTCCAGCGCGATGGTGATCTCGACCTGATCGTCGCTGGCAAAGGGCGTGGCACCGTTGTCTTCGATCCGCAGGTTCAGAATGGTTTCCTCGCCCATGATGGCAAAGGCGGGGGCGTTGGTGACGACGATGCGGCGGTCCCAGTCGGCGGGGGTGCCGGTCAGCAGCAGATGCAGCGGCGCGGGCAGGTCTGGGGTGGCGCCCATGTCATGGATCTGACCGTCCGAGATCAGGATCGCCCCGGCGATGCGGCCGCGCGGCTCTTCGGCCAAGGCGCGCGACAGGGCGGTCATCGCCTCGGTCCCGGCATCCTGCGCGCCGTCGGGCAGGCGGATCAGCCGCAGTTCGGTGTTGGGCATGGCGGCAAGTTCGGCCTGAACTGCGGCCAGCGCGGTTGCAGTCTGGGCGGGGCGGGTGCCAAGCTGGTTTGACGCGGAGTCGTCCACCACCACGATCACGATGTCGGACAGCGGTTTTTGCAGTTCGGTTTGCAGCGCCGGATTGGACAGGGCCGCAATCAGGGTCAGCGCGGCCACAAGGCGCAAGGGCCAGCCGGGCAGCCTGCGCCACAGGGCCAGCGCCAGCATCAGCGCGGCAAGGGCAGCCAGCGCCCAAAGGACCGGCATCGGGATCAGCGGGGCAAAAAGGATCGACTGATTCATTCGCCCAACCTTTCCAGAAGGGCAGGCACATGGACCTGATCGGATTTATAGTTGCCGGTCAGCACATGCATGATCAGGTTGATGCCGAAACGGTAGGCGGTTTCGCGTTGCCGCTCGCCGCCCTCGCCCCGGCCGATAGGATAAAGCGCCGCGCCGTCCTGATCGGTGGCCCAAGCCGAGGCCCAGTCGTTGCCGCCGATCACCACCGGCGTCACGCCATCATTTTGCGGGCGAAAGGGCATGCCCTCGGCCGCTTCGGCCTGAAGCGGAGAGGCTTCGACCCACAGGATCGGGCTGTCAAAGCGGCCGGGGAAATTCTGGATCAGATAGAAGCTGCGGGTCAGGATATGGTCGGCGGGGATCACATCAAGGGCAGGAATATCAAGGCCTTGGGCGATGCCGCGCAGGGTGTCGCCTTCGGCGGTTGAGGCACCCGAACCGGACAGATCACCGTCGCGGGTGTCAAACAGGATCATCCCCCCGGTGCGCAGATAGGCGTTCAGCCGGTCATAGGCGCGCGGGCTGGGCAGGGCTTGGCCGGGCGTGATGGGCCAGTACAGAAACGGGAAAAACGCCAGTTCATCGGTTTCAATGTCAACGCCCATTGGGGCCAAAGGTTCAATCGAGGTGCGTTCGTTGAGGCGGTCGGACAGGCCACGCAGACCGGCATAGGACAGATCATCCAGCGCGGAATCGCCGGTGATCACATAGGCCAGAACCACGCCTTCGGTGGCGGCGATGGCGATGTCGTCGGCGGCTGTGGTCTGGGCCTGTGCGGGGGGCGGGGACAGGGGCAGCAGGGCGACCAGCAGCACCGCCACCGCGCGCCGCGCCAGACCCGGCAAGCGGCCCGACAGCCAAAGCGCGGCCAGAATGTCGATCAGGGTCAGGATCAGGGCTGCGGTCAACAAGGGGCCTTTCAGGGCGCGGGAGGCGGAAACATCAATCCCTTCAATCGCTTGGCTGGCGGGCCATTGGGCGGGGGCCAGGATCGTCGCCTCGGTCACGGCATTCAGCGCCAGACTGCGCGCGCCTTCGGTATAGACGCCGGGGGGCAGACCGGAGGCGGGGCCTGCGGTCAGAGCGGTGCCCAAGGCCTGACCATCGACGCCCGACAGATCCTCTCCCGTCAAGGAAGTGCCATAGCCGTCCAGCACGCGCGCCGGGGCCCAGGTCTGACCCTTCAGGGTTTCGGGTTTGGGCGGTTCGAACCCGGCCGAGATTGCAAGACGTTCCAGCATCTGCACGAACAGACCCGACAGGGGCAGGCTGGACCATTCGGCATTGGCGGTGACATGGACCAGAACGACCTGCCCGTCGCCCATGATCTTGCGCGTGACCAGCGGCGTGCCGTCGGCAAGTGCGGCGATGGTGCGGGCCGACAGATTGGGATCGGGCTGGGCCAGCACCTGTTCGGTCACGGTCACTTCGGCTGGAATTTCAAGACCCTGGAAGGGGGAGCCTTCGGGGAAAGGCGCAAGGGGCCGGGGGTCGCCCCAGCTCATCGCGCCACCGATTTCGCGGCCCCCTTCGCGCAGGCGGACGGGCATCAGGGGGTCTTCTTCGGTCCGTGACAGGTCCGATGCGGCCAGACGCGGGCCGGCAAAGCGCAGCAGCAAACCGCCCTCTTCGACCCAATCGGCGAGGGCGTCGGATTCGGTCTGGGTCAGGCGGGCAACGTCGGCCAGGATCACCACGTCGGGACTGGCCTTCAACACATCGGTCAGGGTGCCGTCGATGATTTCGGTCGAAGGGGCAAGCGCCTGACGCAGGTAGTGGGTCTGGTCCAGCAGGGTCAGCCCCTCTTTGGCGGTGCCACCGGCAAGGATCGCGACCTTGCGCCGTTTCAGGCTGTCGTCGGCCAGACTGACCGCCCCGGCCGAGCGCGCGCCCAGAACTTCGAACCGGTTCAGTCGGTTGCGCAATTCGGGGGGCAGCGACAGGCTGGCGGTGGCAGACCTATCCCCTGCGGCGAAAGACAGGGTGAAGCGGGCCAACTCGCGGTCGATGCCAGCGGGATCGGGGCCGCGACCCAGAACCTGCACCTGCGCTTCGGGGCCGCCAAGGGGGCGTTGCAACGTCACGGCGACGGCACCGTCCTGCACCTTGGCGGGCGACAGGGCCAGCAAAGCGCGGGGTGACTGATAGACGCGCAGATCACCCTTGGCGGCAAGGGCGGCTTGCAGGGCGTCGCGGTTGGGGTGGGACAGACCGTCCGACAGCCAGAAGGTCGCAAAACCTTCGACCGGCAGGGACTGCGCCCAGTCGGCCATCTGGGCGGGCAACCAAGGGGCCGGGTCCAGCGCGGTCAACCGGGCCAGCGCCGCATCGGCGGATTGAAACACCGGGGTTTCGGGCGTATCGGACAGCAGGATCAGGGCGACGGGACGGGCGGCGCGCCCAGCCTCGGCCAGAATTTCGGCGGCTTTGTCGCGGCGTTTGGCCCAGTCGGCAGCCTCGGCCCAGCCGCCGTCGAACACCACCAGCAGGGGGCCGCTGCCGGGGGTGGCGGGGCTGGGGTTCAAGGTCGGGCCCGCGAAACCGATGATGGCGGCGGCGATCGCGGCGATGCGCAGCGCCAGCAGCCACCAAGGCGTGCGGTCGGCCTGTCTTGTGTCGTCTTTCAGGCCGAGCAGCAGCATCACGGCGGCAAACCGAAGCCGTTTGGCGGCGGGCGGTATGGCACGCAGGATCAGCCACAGGATCGGCAGGGCCAAAAGAGCCAGCAGCAGCAGCGGCTGGGCAAAGGTCAAAGCGGCGAGCATTATCGTTGCGGTCCAAGGGCTTGATGTGCCCATAGCAGGGTGGGCAGCGGGGCGGTATCGGTGTGGTGGCAGGTCAAATGCCAGCCCAAGGCGCGGGCCATGCGGGCCAGATCTTCCTTACGTTCGGCCAGACGGGCAAGATAACGCGTGCGCAGATCGCCCGCTTCCTGCGTTTCAAAGGCAATGCCTCCGCCGATGGATTGAAAAATGGTGCAGCCGTCAAAGGGAAACACCTCTTCCACCGGGTCAAGGATCTGCACCATCAACCCGCGCACGCCCTTGTCGGCGGCGCTGGCAAGGGCGGATTGCAGCGGGGCCAGATCACCCAGAAAGTCCGAGACTACCACCGCGCGGCCATGCGAGATCGTGTCATGCAACGACGGCGCGCCAAATTCCTGCGCGGGGGTCGGGGAGGTCAGCGCCTGCGCCATCGGGGCGATCTGGGACAGTCCGGCGCGCGGGCGACCTTGACCCTCGACCCCGACCCTTTCACCACCCTTCAGCAGGCTGATGGCCAGCGACAGGGCCAGAACAGCAGCGCGGTCGGCCTTGGTTGGGCGGGTTTTGGCGCCCTGAAACTGCATGGATTGCGAGGGATCGACCCAAAAGGTGACGCCCTGCGATGCTTGCCACTCGCGTTCGCGGATATAGGGCGCGTCGGATTTGGCCGAGCGGCGCCAGTCGATGTTGCGGGCAGAATCGCCGGGCATGGCGGGGCGGTATTGCCAGAAATCAGCACCCTGCCCTGCCCGTTTGCGGCCATGCTGGCCCAGCGACAGCGCCGAGGACAGCCGTTCCGCCTGCGCCAACAAGGCGGGCATGGAATGGCCAAGCGCATCGGCTTCGGCGCGAAGGGCGGGGGTCTGGATCACGCGGCGGCCTTGGTGCCAAGCGTGGCGGTGGTCATGCGGTCAATCAGGCCGCCCAGGGTTTCGCCCCGCGCGCGGGCCGCAAAGGACAGCGCCATGCGGTGCGACAGGACAGGGCGGGCCAATGCGACGACATCGGACAGCGCGGGCGCAAATCGGCCATCCAACAGGGCGCGGGCGCGAACCGCCAACATCAGCGACTGGGCGGCGCGCGGACCGGGGCCCCAGGACAGGGACCCCTCGACCGCCTTGCCTTCAGGCTCTGCCGGGCGGCAGGCGCGGACCAGATCGAGGATCGCCTCGACCACCGCGTCGCCAACAGGCATCCGGCGCACAGTTTGCTGGGCATCCATCAGCTGCTGGGCGGTAAACACCTGCGAGACGGTTGCCTCGGTCGCGCCGGTGGTGGCCAAAAGGATCTGCCGTTCGACCGCGCGCGTCGGGTATTCAACGTCGATCTGCACAAGGAAGCGGTCCAGCTGCGCCTCTGGCAGGGGATAGGTGCCTTCCTGTTCGATGGGGTTCTGCGTGGCCAGAACGTGAAAGGGCGGGCCAAGGCGGCGGTGAATGCCGGCGATGGTGACCTCACGCTCTTGCATGGCTTGCAGAAGGGCGGATTGGGTGCGCGGCGAGGCGCGGTTGATTTCATCCGCCATCAAAAGCTGGCAGAAGATCGGACCTTCCAGAAAGCGAAAGGCGCGGGTGCCGTCGGCGGCGGTTTCCAGCACTTCAGACCCCAGAATATCGGCGGGCATCAGGTCGGGGGTGAACTGTATGCGGCTGGAGTTCAGGCCCATGACAGTGGACAGGGTATCCACCAGCAGGGTCTTGCCCAGCCCCGGCAGGCCGACCAACAACCCATGCCCGCCGCACAACAGCGCTGTCAGCGACAGATCGACCACCTTTTCCTGCCCGATGAAGCGCCCGGCAATCATTTTGCGGGCAGCGCCAAGGTTTTCCCCCAAGGCTTCGATCTGGGCGATTAAAACGGCGGCTTCGGACATGACAATGCTCCTGCGGTTCACTACATCATTAGAGCGGATGACGGCATTGGGTACAAATGACAAACGAGAATTCGGCACAAAAGATCGTGAGCCCGCCGATGGCGGCCCAGACGACTGGCCCGGCGACGCCCTCGGCCGAGGGGCTGGCCAAGGCGGCGCGCGCGGTGGGCAAGGGGCGCGGACCGGCGCCGGTGCATCTTTGGACGCCGGATTTCTGCGGCGATCTGGACATTCGCATCGCCAAGGATGGTCAGTGGTATTATCTGGGCACGCCGATTGGCCGCGCGCCCCTTGTCACCCTGTTCGCCAATATCCTGAAGCGCGAGGGCGACGCCTATTTTCTGGTGACGCCGGCGGAAAAGGTCGGGATCACGGTCGATGATGCGCCCCTGTTCGTGGTGGATCTGGAGGTGGAGGGCGAAGGGGCCACGCAAAACGTGCGGCTGTTCACCAAGACCGGGGATGAGGTGACGGTGGACGCAGACCACGCCTTGCGGGTGGTCCGTGATGCTGACACTGACGAGCCGTCGCCCTATGTGCATGTCCGGTCGGGGTTGGAGGCGCGGATCGACCGCAAAACTTTCTACCGTCTGGTTGAGTTGGGAGCGACGGAACCGCGTGACGGCGCCCTTTGGTTCGGTCTATGGTCCGCGGGCTGCTTCTTTCCGATCATCCCTTCCGCAGAATTGACCTGACCCGCCTGATGCCCCGTTTCGCCGCGAATATCACCATGTTGTTCACCGAGGTTCCGATGCTGGACCGACCCGGCCTTGCCCAGCAGGCAGGGTTTGACGGGGTGGAGGTGTTGTTTCCCTATGACCACCCGATCAAGGACTGGGAGGCGGCGCTGGCCGGGCTGCCCGTGGCCTTGATCAACACGCCGCCGGGCGACTGGGTGGCGGGGGATCGCGGCTTTGCCGCCATGCCCGATGATGTGGGGCGGTTTCAGGACAGCTTTCTTCGGGCGGCCGAGCTGGCCACACGGCTGAAGGTGGACCGGGTGCATGTGATGGCCGGGGTCGCCAAGGGACCGCAGGCCGAACAGACCTATCTGGACAATCTTGCATGGGCCGCGGCGCAAGCGCCCGATTTGCGTCTGGTGGTAGAGCCTTTGAATGTCGAGGATATGCCGGGCTATTTCCTGAACGATTTCGATCAGGCGGGGCGCATTCTGGACGATCTGGGTCTGGACCGCGTCGGCATTCAGTTTGACCTGTGGCATGCCGCGCGGATTCACGGTGACGCCGAGGCGGTCTGGGCGCGGCACGAGGCCCATATCGCGCATATCCAGATCGCGGGCTTTCCGGCGCGGAATGAACCGGGCGGCGGCGGGTTTGATCTGACGGGCCTGTGCGCCCGCGTCGATGAGATGGGATATGACGGCTGGATCGGGGCAGAGTACCGCCCGACGCGTGCCACGGTGCATGGTTTGATGTGGCTGTCCGCGCTGAAATCGCGGGCGGTGGCCATCGGATAGCGCAGGTTTCCGCATGGATTTGCACGAATCTGCTGCCTGAGGTAGAATCTTTGCGCAAATCGTCCCACGGCGACGGCGCAGGAGACAACCATGACCCCGCTTTCAACCGACAATCCCGTGTTTGTGACCTATGCCATCGCGGCGGCGCTGATGGTGCTGAAGATCATGGGTCAGGGCTGGATGACGGTTTACCGGATGATGAAAAGCAATTCGGGTCTGGCCAGTCCCGAAGACGTGCAGCGCGGGATGTTGAACAAATCCCCGCATCCGGACCAACTCGCGGTCAATGAGTATGTCGACCGCTCGCGCCGGATGCACCGCAACGACATTGAAAACATTCCGGCTTTTCTGGCGGTGGGGCTGATCTTTGTGACGGTCAACCCGGCGCTTTGGCTGGCACAGACGGTGTTTTACGGCTTTGTTCTGGCCCGGCTGGCCCATTTCGTAGCCTATGCCACCAAGCAGATCCACGAGGTGCGGGCGACCTTTTACACCATCGGATCGGGGCTGGTGATCTATATGGCGCTGCATGTGCTGTGGGTTTTGCTGCTGTAGCAGGACTTGCCCCAGCCCGCCCTGCGCCGTTACAAGGGGTCATTGCAGATCAAGGATCAGACCCCCATGCCCATGGCCGCGCCGGAAACCGAAACCGTAACCAAATGGAAAGTCGCCTGCGATGGCGGTGAGGGGGCTTTGGGACATCCGCGCGTCTGGCTGTCGATCCCGCAAGAGACCGGCTTTGTCGAATGCGGCTATTGCGACAAACGCTATGTGATCGACCGCGATCACGCGCATGACGACCACTGACCTGCGTCGATGGTCAGCGCGCGCCTGATCCCTCGCGCCTTGACCGTTCTGCTGGCGGTTCCGCTGTTTTATCTGGTTTTCGGGCTGATCGGCGGGCTGATCCCCGGCTTTGTGGCCCAGATTGACGCGACCGAGGGCGCGCGGCGCATCGGTCTGGCGCGCAGCCCGATCCATTATGACTTCCTATTGCCGATCGACGCGGACCTGCAACGCCGCTTTGAGTTTGCGCAGCAGGCCGGCGTGCCCTTGTCAGACCCGCGCGCGCGCTGGCTGATGATCGGCTGGGGGGCGGCAGAGTTCTACACCAAGACCGGCGAATACGGCGATATCGCGCTGGGACCGGTGGCCCATGCGATCACCGGCGATTCTGCCGTGCTGCGGCTGGATGCGCTGGGTCCGGTGGATGATATGCCCGGCATCCGGTTCCTGACCGTTGCTGACGCGCAATATGCCGCCTTGCTGACCGGGATCGAGGCGAGTTTTTCGAAAACCACCGATGGCCAGCCGATTCCGGCTGATGCGGCAGGCTTTGGGCTGACCGACGCGTTTTTCGTGGCCGAGGGAAAGTTCAACGCCTTTTACACCTGCAATGCCTGGATTGGCACACATCTTCGCGCTGCGGGGGTGGCGATGGGGATCTGGACGCCGACGCCGCAGGCCATTGATCTGTCCCTGTGGCGGCTGGGTTTGGGCGGCAAAGGGTAGAAAGCCCCAGGTGTTTCTGCCAAGACTGAAGCAACAGTTTTCGAGGAGGGGCGACATGGGCTTTGGCAAGGGCAACCACCTGCATCTGATTGACGGCTCTGCCTTTATCTTCCGCGCCTATCACGCGCTGCCGCCCCTGACGCGCAAATCAGACGGCCTGCCGGTGGGGGCCGTGGCCGGGTTCTGCAACTTGATCTGGAGCGAGATCACCACAGGTGCCGCGGGCAAGGCCAAAGCCAGCCATATCGCCGTGATCTTTGACGCGGGCGCGCATACGTTCCGCAACGACATGTATGCCGAATACAAGGCCAACCGGCCGGAATTGCCCGAGGATCTGCGCCCGCAATTCCCGCTGACCCGCGACGCCACCCGCGCCTTCAACATCGCCTGTATCGAGATGAAGGGGTACGAGGCCGATGACATCATGGCGACGCTGGCGGTGCAGGCGCAGGCGGCAGGGGGGTCTTGTACCATCATCTCCTCAGACAAGGATTTGATGCAGCTGATCGGGCCGGGCATCGATATGTATGACCCGATGAAGCAAAAACCGCTGGGCGAGGCAGAGGTGATGGAAAAGTTCGGCGTGGCACCGAACCGGGTGATCGACGTGCAGTCGCTGGCCGGGGATTCGGTCGATAACGTGCCGGGTGCGCCGGGGATCGGTTTGAAAACGGCGGCGCTTTTGATCAACGAATACGGCGATCTGGACACGCTTTTGGCGCGGGCGTCCGAGATCAAGCAACCCAAACGCCGCGAGGCGCTGATGGACAATGCCGACAAGATCCGGTTGTCGCGCGATCTGGTGACGCTGAAAAAGGACACGCCGGTTGAGTGTTCCTTGGATGATTTTGAGGTGCGGGCGCCGGATCCTGCGGTGGTGATGGAATTTCTGTCCGTGATGGAGTTTCGCACGCTGGCGGGCCGGGTGGCGACGCGGTTGAAGGTGGCGGTGCCGGAAATTGACGCCTCCAAGGGGTTTGAGGTGGCGGGCGCGCATGATGAGGGTGCGACGGCAACGGCGGCGCTGCCGTTTGATGTGGCCGGGTATGAATGCGTTCGGGACGCGGGGGCGTTGCAACGCTGGATCGACCGGATTTACGCAGTTGGGAATGTGGCGGTGGATACCGAGACCACCTCACTGGATGAGATGCAGGCGGAACTGGTGGGAATTTCGCTGTGCGTCGATGCGGGGACGGCCTGCTATATCCCCTTGGGGCACAAAAAGGGCGCGGGCGACCTGTTTGGCGGATCAGAACTGGCCGAGGGTCAGATGGGGCTGGAGGAGTGTCTGGCCCTGTTGAAACCGGTGCTGGAGGACGACTCGATCCTGAAAATCGGCCAGAACATGAAATACGACTGGAAGATTTTCGCGCGCCACGGGGTGAGGATCGCGCCATTTGATGACACGATGCTGATGTCATACGCGATGCACGGCGGGTTGAACCTGCATGGAATGGATGCGCTGTCGCAAAAATATCTGGGCCATTCGCCCATTCCGATCAAGGGCTTGCTTGGATCCGGCAAGGCGCAGATCACCTTTGACCGGGTGCCGATTGACGAGGCGGTGGCCTATGCTGCCGAGGATGCCGATGTGACGCTGCGCCTGTGGGCGCTGTTCAAACCGCAGTTGCACCGCGCCCGCGTCACCACGGTTTACGAGACGCTGGAACGCCCGCTGGTGCCGGTTCTGGCAGAGATGGAGATGGCCGGGATACAGGTGGACCGCGACACGCTAAGCCGCATGTCCAACGCTTTTGCCCAGAAAATGGCCGGGCTGGAGGCGGAAATTCAAGAGGTTGCGGGCCAGCCGTTCAATGTCGGATCGCCCAAGCAGTTGGGCGAAATCCTGTTTGACAAGCTGGGCTTGCCGGGCGGCGAAAAGGGCAAGACCGGGGCCTATGCGACCGGGGCGGATGTATTGGAGGATATCACCACCCTGACCGAGGCCCATGCGACCGGGGCCAGACTGGCCGCGCTGACGCTGGACTGGCGGCAGTTGTCCAAGTTGAAATCGACCTATACTGATGCCTTGCAGGACCATATCAACCCGGAAACCGGGCGGGTGCATACCAGCTATTCGATCAGCGGGGCGGTGACGGGGCGGCTCGCCTCGACCGATCCGAATTTGCAGAATATTCCGGTGCGGTCCGAAGAGGGGCGGCGCATCCGCGAGGCCTTTGTCGCCCCGGCGGGCCGGGTTCTGGTGTCGCTGGACTACAGCCAGATCGAACTGCGGATTCTGGCGCATATCGCGGAAATCCCGTCGTTGCAGCAGGCGTTCAAGGACGGCCATGACATTCACGCCATGACCGCCAGCGAGATGTTCAACGTCCCTTTGGACCAGATGACGCCGGATGTGCGGCGCAAGGCCAAGGCGATCAACTTTGGCGTGATCTATGGAATCTCGGGCTTTGGGCTGGCGCGCAACCTGCGGATTGCGCGGTCCGAAGCACAGGGGTTCATCGACCGCTATTTCGAACGCTTTCCGGGCATCAAGGAATACATGTCCGAAACCGTCAAATTCGCCCAAGCAAACGGCTTTGTTCAGACCCTATTTGGCCGGAAAATCCACACGACCGAGATCAACACCAAAGGACCGGGGCAAGGATTTGCCAAGCGGGCGGCGATCAACGCGCCGATCCAAGGCACGGCGGCGGATGTGATCCGGCGGGCGATGGTGCGGATGCCGGGGGCGATTGCAGCCTTGGATGCGCGGATGCTGTTGCAGGTGCATGACGAATTGCTGTTCGAGGTGGCGCAGGCGGATGTGGCGCAGCTGATCACGGTGGCCAAGGGCGTGATGGAGGGGGCCAGCGCGCCAGCGGTGGCGTTCAAGGTGCCATTGGTGGTGGAAGCCGGGCAAGGTGCCAGCTGGGCGGCGGCGCATTAGCGTCAGGCGTTCAAAGGGGGTTTCACACCCCCTGCGCGGGCTTGTGACAAGCCCGCTTCCCCCGTGGGAATATTTGGATCAAGATGAAGGGCATTCGTTCAGGTCAGGGATTGGCACGGTGATCAAGGATTGGCCGGAGATGAAAGCCTTTGCCCTTGGCTTGGAGCTGCCCGAGGTGACTTTGGCGACGCCTTGGGGGCATGAGGCGCTGAAGGCCTTTGGCAAGATGTGGTGCTATTGGTCCTATTACGAGGCGGCGGCGGTGTTCAAGGCGGGCAAGGACGAACGCGAGATGCTGATGGCGGCGGACCCCGAGACCTTCTTTTTGCATCCGCATTACGCGCCGCATGATCTGGTGCTGGTGCGGGCGGGGCGGATTGACCGGGACTGGGCGCGCGCGCGGCTGGTGGCGCAGTGGCGTGCGGCGGCCCCGAAGCGGGTCTTGAAAGACTGGGATGCAAGCCATGGCTGACCCCATCGCATTTGCCACGCCGCAGGATTGGGGTGGCTGGCTGGCCGAAAACCATGCCAGCCAGTCCGAGGTCTGGGTGCTGTACTGGAAGAAATCGAGCGGTGTCGCCTCGATTGACTGGCAGCAGGCCGTGGTGGAGGCGCTGTGCTGGGGCTGGATCGACGGCATTCGCAAAGGCGTGGATGATCAGAGATTTATCCAACGTTTTACCCCGCGCAGGGCGCGCAGCATCTGGAGCAAGATCAACTGCGCCCATGTCGAAAGGCTGAGTGCCGAGGGGCGGATGCAGGCGGCGGGGCTGGCGGCGGTGGCGACGGCCAAGGCCAACGGGCAGTGGGATCTGGCCTATGCCGGGGGCATGGCCAAAACTGAGGTGCCGGCGGATTTTCTGGCGGCAATGGAGGGGCCGGTGGCGGCGGCCTGGGCGGCACTGGACACCCGCAATCGGTTTGCGATGTGTTACCGGATCACAACCGCCAAGCGCCCTGAAACCCGCGCCAAGCGGATTGCCGAGTATATCGGGCTGTTGGCGCGGGGCGAAAAGCTGGTCTAAGCCCGGTCGATGCGCAGCTGGTAGCAAGTGTTGCGGGCCGAGCGGACATGAACATAGGCCACCGCCGGATCGGCCAAAAGCTGCGCGGCATGGGTCGGGATCTGCGGGGTCGCGATGACCGCGCCGGTGCCGTACAGGATGCGGTTGTCCGGGCCGTAACCGCGCAGGATGTAATCAGGGCTGGTCAGGATCTGTGGCATCGTGGCACCGCCGCCGGCCACGCAGGGATTTGCACATAAAAAGATCGGGCCCAGTTCGGCATAGGGTTGAAGATCGGGAAAGGGGCGGTGCGAAAGGACCAGCATTGCAGCACCTTCGGGGATCATTGCCAGACAGTGACGGCAGGGATTGCCGGTGCCGGTGGCAAGATGACGCTCTGCCGGTTGGCCATTGGCATCAGGGGCGCCGGATTGGTAGGCGCGGGCGGTCGCGGTGGGAATTGGGGCAAAGCGGATCATCGTATCCTCCATTTCCCCAGAACCCTAACTAGGCGCAGATGGCGGTCCGACCCGGTTCCTGCGCATTCAGCGCTGGATAAGCGGCCCCATTATGCGGCCCCCCAGCACATGCATGTGGAAATGCGGAACGTCCTGCATGCCGTCCGGCCCGGCATTGGTGATCGCGCGGTAGCCCTGCCCCGGCGCCACCCCGACCAGCGCACAGACTTGCGCCAAGGCGCGGTGGAAATCGACCAGTTCTTCCGCGCTCGCCAGTGCTGCGAAGTGATCATAGGTCACATAGGCCCCCTTCGGGATCACCAGAACATGCACCGGAGCGGCGGGATTGATGTCATGAAAGGCAAGGGTATGGGGGGTTTCCAGCACCGTCTTGTTTGGAATCTCGCCACGCAGGATGCGGGCGAAAATGTTCTGTGGATCGTAGGTCGGCGGGTCGTAAGCATGGGTCATGGGTCAGTCCACATAAAGATATTCGGTGCCGGAAATGGCGCGGGCCTTGTCCACCGGGATGTTCAGAAACTCTGCCAGATGGACGGCGTTTTCATCGGCCGAGGCGGATTGGCGGATGCGGTAGAAATTGGCGAAACCGGCGTCGCGGATGCGGTCGGATTCAAAGCTGACATCGTAGCGGATCGTTGGCATCAGCCGGTCGATCGTTTCTTTCGGCGTGCGGTCCGAGGCAAGGCCGACACGTTTGGCATGGCCGATCAGATACTCATCGGTGAAGTCACACTCGATTTCCAGCAGCTTGACCTTCGCCTTGTCGTTGAAGAAGTCTTGCATAAGGTCAACATTCGCCGGGTCGATACAGAACACCAGCTGATCAGTTCGCCAATAATCGAACAACATCCGCACCAGGGCCCGGCGGTGGCGTGTGCGCTTTTCGATGGTCGACTGGATGCCGCCCAGATCGGGAAGTTCAGTCGAGGCCTCGTTGAACAGATAGTCGAGGGCGGGCAGATTGGTGGTCTTGCGCACCCGGTCCACCAGCCGCTTGGCCACATGCCATTTCTTGCAGGTGACCATCATCAGGGTGCGTTCATGGCCAAGCGAGCTTTCGGTTTCCCAAAAGCGCGGGGCAAAGCGACGGCCGATGCGGCCCCGGTCAGTCAGGAAGGCAAACAGGCTGCGCCCTTCGTTAGAGATCGAGAAGGTCACGTTCTGGGCGACATAGAGCTTGCCCAAGCGGTCCTTCAGATCCTTGGCATCGGGGCTGATCTTGCGCGCGAACAGGTAATCCTGCGACAGCAAAAGATCGTAGTGATCGTTGTAGAATGTCACCGGCATGCCGTAATCGGTGAACATCAGAAAGGTCAGGGTGCGCGGCTGAATTTCATGTTCGGGCACAAGATGGCGCACGAGGGTCTGAAAGAACGTCTCATCCGGGATCCAGGTGGTGCGGAAAAACCGCATCACATCCGGGCGTCTGTCGGCAAATTCCAGCACCATTTCGACGGTACGGCGGCGCAGGCACCACCACTGGCTGCCGATCTGCATTTGCAGGTCCGACGGCACTTTGCGCGACAGCCCCAGACGGCGTTGCAAATTCAACGAGGCGTAAAACAGCTTTTTCTGGCTGCGTTCGTTGAAGATATGGCGATAGGTCAGACGATCATCCTTCAGCCCGGTCTTGATCCAGTCCGAGGCGAAGAAATCCACGGCCTCAATATAATCCACCTCGTGGCGGTCCAGAAAGTCATGGGCAAATTCGGCGGTTTTGATCGGCATGCAGTCGCCCGACAGCATGTAGAAGTGGGTGGCGCGCGGGAACCCATCGACCGCGGCGCGCACGGCCAGCAGGGTGGCGGCCACCAGGCTCCAGGCACCCCAGCCGCATTTCAGCCGTTTGGTGGTAAAGACGACCGAGGGATTGCCCGCCAAGGCCGCAACGATCCGGTCATAATCCGCCCGAGAGGAGCGGGCATCGAAATGGATCGCCAGAAAATCCCCTGCCGCCGACAGGCGCTGCGCTTGGGCGATGATCCCGTCGGGATCCTTGTGGCACAGCAAGATATAGGCGATTTTTGCCATTTTCGAAACAATAAGCCCTTTAACCCGTCCCTGCTGACATAAAGTGATTTATGGGCGATTGAAAAGACAGAGTTTCTTTGCTTTTGTGCCCTAAACCGCTGGCACAATGCGGCAGGCAGGCAATGTAAAGGGTGACAGATGGGTTTTCCGGGCACGTGGATGACGGAACAAGAGTCGGTTGTGTACCGGGTGGTGCCGAAATGCGCCTGCTCTACCATCGGTCAGATCATGTATTACAGCGACCACGGCCAGTTTTTTGACGGCGACATCCATGATGCCACGTCAGGCATGCACAAATGGGCGATCGAGGCCAGCCAACCCAAGATCGAAAAGGCCGCCAAGGGGCACAAGGTTTATTCCTTTACCTGTGTGCGCAATCCCTATGCGCGCATCCTGTCATCGTTTTTCGACAAGATCTGCGGCATTCAGCGCAACGGCAAACGGTACCGCGGCAATCTGGTGCCGCTGTTGACGCAGAAATACGGGATCGAGGTTGGGGGCGAGGACGGCAAGCAAGAGTTTGACCAGATCAAATCCTTTCGCCGCTTCCTGCTGTTCGCCCGCGACACCATCCGCTTTCGCAAACCGATGGAGCCTGACATCCACTGGTCCGCCATGTCGGGCCATATCTCGACCTTCATCGTGAATGGTGGGCGCTACGACCAGATCTTCTTCACCGAAAAGTTCAACGAAGGCATGGATCTGGTGGTCAAAAAGATGAACTCCAAGCATCCGATTGACCTGAAAAAAATCCCGCGCTTCAACGAAAGCGAGGGGCATGGCCCCAAACGCGCGCATGAGGTCAGCGCCTATTTTGACGACCTGTCGCGGCATCTGGTCTGGGAGATCTACAAACGCGATTTCCAGCTGTTCAAATATGATTTCGACAATCCGGACAATAAAATGCCCCTTGCCGAGGTTGATCTGGCCGAAGTTCACGCCAAATTGGGCGACTGACAGCGCTGCGTCCCGCCGCCCCTTTCGCCTTCACTTTGACCCAAATATTCCTGCGGGGGCAGGTGGCTTTGGCACAAAGC
>JANNBI010000408.1:0-6722 GCA_031385345.1 Paracoccaceae bacterium
CGATGCGCGACCGCAACCGGTTGTTGAAAGACGGGGTCAGCGATGCGCGCTGGTACACCGCACTGGAAGGCGCGATGGCCGAAGCTGGGGCGCAGGTGATGGCGAACCGGCAGGCGGCGCTGGCGCGGCTGGAGGCGGCGCAGGTCGACGCGACGGCGACAAGCGGGTTTCCGCGGGCCGATCTGACGCTGATATCGCCCGAGGGCGACGATGTGCCGGGCGATCAGCTGGCGCTTGTCTGGGCCGAGGGGCGGCGGCGCGACATGGCGGCGGGGCGCACCCTGCAGGGCCCGCATCGGGCGGATCTGCGGGCCGTCTATGCGGCCAAGGGCGTTCCGGCGGACCAATGTTCCACCGGTGAGCAGAAAGCGCTGCTGATCTCGCTGATCCTGTCGAATGCGCGGGCCTTGCGGGCGGATCTGGGCCGCGCGCCGGTCTTGTTGCTGGACGAGGTGGCGGCGCATCTGGACGAAGCGCGGCGCGCGGCGCTGTATGACGAGATTTGCGCGCTAGGCGCGCAGGCCCTGATGACCGGGACCGAGGCCAGCCTGTTCAGCGCCTTTGACGGGCGGGCGCAGATGATGAGCGTGGCAGATGATGGAACGGGATCAAGGATAGCATGACACCGCAGCGCGTCAGTTTGATCACTTTGGGCGTGGAAGATCTGGCGGCGGCGCGGGATTTTTACCGGCGTTTGGGCTGGGCTGAAGGGGATGGTGCGCCCGGTGTGGCGTTTTTCCAGTTGCAGGGGCAAGTCTTGGGGCTGTTTGGTCGCGCGGATCTGGCCAAGGATCAGGGACGCGCGGGGGCCGATCTGGGCACCGGGGCCATGACCTTGGCGCAGAATTTCGGCAGTGAGGCCGAGGTGGACGCGGCTTATGCCACGGCATTGTCGGCGGGGGCTGTTGGCCTGAAGCCGCCGGAAAAAGTGTTTTGGGGCGGTTATTCCGGCTATTGGGCCGACCTTGATGGCCATGTCTGGGAAGTGGCGATGAACCCGTTCTGGCCGCTGTTGCCCGACGGGCGGCTGGTGCTGCCGGGGCAGGTGGACCGGATTGCCGAGATGGACCTGTCGGCCCCGGATCAGGCGCAGATTGCCGATCTGCTGCTGCTGGCCTTTGACGGTGGCTTTGAAGGGCGCAGTTTTTACCGCACTCGGCACCATCTGCGGTTGGTGATCCGGCATGAGGCGCGGATCGTGGCGCATGTGGCGGTGCAGTTTCGCGCGATGCGGTTGGGCGGGCGGTTGGTCGATGTGGGCTGTCTGGCAGAGGTGTCCACCCATCCCGACCACCGGGGCAAGGGCCATGCGGCGCGGTTGTTGCAAGCCGCAATTGCCGAGGTGCGGGGCGCGCGGGCGGAGTATTTTCTATTGTTCGGCACGGCGGGGCTTTACGCTGCGGCAGGGTTTGCGGCGGTGCAAAACCCGCTGGTTTATGTCGATATGGACGGCGCGCAGACCGGTCAGGTGCGGCGTGAGGCGGCCGAGGTGTTGAGGGTGCTGACGCTGGGGGCGACACCTTGGGATCCTTTGGCGGAACTGGATGTCTTGGGGGGTCTGTTCTGACCATGTCGATCACCGGATACGAGTTGTTCCTGTACGCGCTGGGCATGGCGGGTTTATGGGCGGTGCCGGGGCCGGTCTGGGTGGCCCTGACCGCGCGGGCGCTGTCGGGCGGGTTTTCGGCGGCCTGGCCCTTGGCCGTGGGGGTGGCGATTGGCGATCTGGTCTGGCCGCTGGCCGCGATCCTGGGCCTGTCCTGGGTCGAAGGCATCTACGGTGATCTGTTGTCGGTGCTGCGCTGGGTGGCGGCGGTGGTGTTTTTGATCATGGGCATCCTGCTGATCCGCAAACCAGCGGCCAGCCTGACCGGCAACAGCCGGATGACCAAGCCGGGGCTTTGGGCGGGGTTTTCCGTGGGGGTGGCAGCGGTGATCGGCAACCCCAAGGCGATCTTGTTCTACATGGGGGCGCTGCCGGGATTCTTCGCCTTGGGCGGGCTGACGCCGCTGGATCTCGGGCTGATCATTGGGGTGTCGGCCCTGATCCCGATGGCGGGCAATCTGGCCTTGGCGCTGTTTTTGGACCGCGCACGCGCCCTGCTGTCCAGCCCGCAAAGCCTGCGCCGTCTGAACCTGATTTCGGGGTCACTGCTGGTGGTTGTGGGGCTGGTTATCCCCTTCCTGTAACCGCTAAATCTTGTGCCTAAGGGGTGACATTCCCGCCCTGAACCGCTATAAATCGCGGGCAGAACAAGGGATAAAACACCTATGGCCATCGAGCCCAAGAAGCCGGACAGCTACGGCGCAGATTCCATTAAAGTTCTCAAAGGGTTAGAGGCGGTTCGCAAGCGTCCCGGCATGTATATCGGGGATACCGACGACGGGTCGGGCCTGCACCACATGGTCTATGAAGTGGTGGACAACGGCATTGATGAGGCTTTGGCCGGTCATGCCACGGCGGTCACCGTGATCATCCATGCCGACGACTCTGTTTCGGTGATGGACAACGGGCGCGGCATCCCGGTGGACATCCATCAGGAAGAGGGCGTTTCGGCGGCCGAGGTCATCATGACCCAGCTGCATGCAGGCGGAAAATTCAACAACACCGACGACAGCGGCAACGCCTACAAGGTGTCGGGCGGCTTGCACGGCGTGGGCGTTTCGGTGGTGAATGCGCTGTCGGAATGGCTGGAACTGACCGTCTGGCGCGATGACACGGAATATCGCGCGCGGTTTGAACATGGCGATTGCGTGGTGCATGTCTATCCGGTCGGCCCGGCGCCAGGGATGCGCGGCACACGGGTGCGGTTTCTTGCCAGCGCCAAGTCCAACATTCCCGAGGGGACGTTTTCCAATCTCGACTACAGTTTCAAGACGCTGGAAAACCGGCTGCGGGAATTGGCGTTTCTGAATTCCGGCGTTCGGATCATCATCGAGGATGAACGTCACGCAGAACCCATGCGGACTGAGTTGTTCTATGAGGGCGGCGTCAAGGAATACGTGAAATATCTGGACCGGTCCAAAACGTCCATCATGGCGGAGCCGATCTATATGATCGGAGAGCGCAATGGCATCACGGTGGAAGTCGCGATGTGGTGGAACGACAGCTATAATGAAATGGTGCTGCCCTTTACCAACAACATCCCGCAGCGCGACGGCGGTACGCATCTGGCGGGCTTTCGCGGCGCGCTGACCCGCACGATCAACGCCTATGCCCAGACCAGCGGTATCGCGAAAAAGGAAAAGGTCGATTTCACCGGCGACGACGCGCGCGAAGGGCTGACCTGTGTCTTGTCGGTGAAGGCCCCGGATCCGAAGTTTTCCAGCCAGACCAAGGACAAGTTGGTGTCGTCCGAAGTGCGGCCAGCCGTCGAAAACATGGTCAACGAAAAGCTGGCCGAATGGTTCGAAGAAAACCCGGCCAATGCGCGGGTGATCGTCAGCAAGATCGTCGAGGCGGCTTTGGCGCGCGAAGCGGCCCGCAAGGCGCGCGAACTGACCCGGCGCAAGACGGCGTTGGACATCGCGTCGCTGCCCGGAAAGCTGGCCGATTGCCAAGAGCGCGACCCAGCCAAGTCTGAGATTTTCCTGGTCGAGGGTGACAGCGCTGGCGGGTCGGCCAAGCAGGGCCGGTCGCGGTCAAATCAGGCGGTTCTGCCGTTGAAGGGCAAGATCCTGAATGTCGAACGCGCCCGGTTTGACCGGATGCTGGGCTCTCAGGAAATCGGCACGCTGATCACCGCGCTGGGGACAGGCATTGGCCGGGATGAGTTTGATATCAAGAAGTTGCGCTACCACAAGGTCGTGATCATGACCGATGCCGACGTGGACGGCGCGCATATCCGCACCCTGCTTTTGACCTTCTTCTTCCGCCAGATGCCGCAACTGATCGACGGCGGCTATTTGTATATCGCTCAGCCGCCCCTGTACAAAGTGGCGCGCGGTAAGTCCGAGGTTTACCTGAAGGATCAGGCCGCGTTGGAGGATTATCTGATCGAGATGGGCATCGACGGTGCCATCCTGCGGCTGAAATCCGGCGAGGAGATTGCCGGGGCCGATCTGGCCCGCGTGATCGACGGCGCGCGTGCCTTCCGCCGGGTGCTGGACGCGTTTCCGACGCATTACCCGCGCTGGATTCTGGAACAGGCGGCGCTGGCCGGGGCTTTTGATGCGGGCAGCGCGGATGCCGATTTGCAGGCGGTGGCCGATCTGGTGGCCAAACGCCTGAACCTTGTCGCGGCCGAATATGAAAAGGGCTGGACCGGTCGGATCACTCAGGATCACGGCATCCGCCTGTCACGCATCCTGCGCGGGGTTGAAGAATTGCGCACGCTGGACGGCGCGGTGCTGCGCAGCGGCGAGGCCCGGCGTCTGGCCACGACCTGCAAAGACACCCGCGAGGTCTACCGCGAGCCGGGCCGTCTGATGCGCAAGGACCGTGAGCAGATGGTGTTCGGACCGATCGATCTGCTGCGGTCAGTGCTGGCCGAGGGCGAAAAGGGCCTGTCGCTGCAACGCTACAAAGGTCTGGGTGAAATGAACCCGGAACAGCTGTGGGAAACCACGCTGGACCCCGAAGCGCGCACGCTGTTGCAAGTCAAGGTCGAAGATCTGGCCGAGGCCGACGACATCTTTACCAAGTTGATGGGCGATGTGGTCGAACCGCGGCGTGAGTTCATCCAGTCCAACGCGCTGAACGTCGAACATCTGGACACCTGACAGCGGTCAAAAATCAACCCGCAGCTGTCAGCGCCGCCAGATCCGGCGCTGACAGCACCAGCCTTGCGCCCCGCGCCAGACTTTCCACCTGCGCGACCGAGGTGGCCGAAGCGATAGGTCCGGCGATCCCCGGCTGCGCGATGATCCATGCCAGCGCGATTTCGGCATGGGCGGCACCTGTGCGCGCGGCCACGCCGTCCATCGCGTCCAGAATGGCCATTCCGCGCAAGTTCAGGTATTTTCCCATCCCCTCGCCGCGCGCGCTTTGGCCCTGATCGGCAGGACTGCGGTATTTGCCGGTCAAAAAGCCTGACGCGAGGCCGTAATACGTAATGGCCCCAAGGCCTTGCGCAACGCAAATATCCTGCACAGCACCTTCATAGGCCGTCCGGCTGTACAGGTTGTATTCGTTCTGAACGGTCTGATAGCGCGGCAAACCATGCTGCGCCGACAGGGTCAGCGCGTTTTGCAGCAGCTTTTCATCGTAGTTAGAGGTGCCGATGGCGCGCACTTTCCCCGCCGTGATCAGCGCGTCATAGGCGCGCAACGTCTCTTCCTCGGGCGTTTGGGGGTCGGGCCAGTGGGTCTGATACAGGTCGATGTGACCGGTCTGCAATCGGCGCAGCGAATCTTCAACCGCCTGCACGATCCAACTGGCGCGCAGGTCGCGGCGGCCCTGACCCATGTCCGATCCGACCTTGGTGCACAGCACGATCTTGTTGCGGCTGCCACGGGCCTTCATCCAGCGGCCGATGATCTTTTCACTGTCGCTGTCATTGCCCGGCACCCAGCGTGAATAGACGTCCGCCGTGTCGATGGCGTTGAAGCCTTCGGCAACAAAGGCGTCCAGCACGTCAAAAGACGTCGGCTCATCCGCGGTCCAGCCAAAGACATTGCTGCCCAGGACAAAGGGTTCAATCCACAGGCCCGACTGGCCTAACGCGCGTTTCATGGTCAGAACCCCCTATTCGCCACGCCGAACGATGGCTTCCAGATCGATCGGCGGGTCGATATCCTTGACCACCTCCGGCTTTTCGGGCGGCTTGTCGATCAGCGTCATCATTTAGGTTCCGGTGGCGCTGGCGCCTTGACCCTCGGGCGGTTCACGCCATGACAGGGTATCAAAGCCAGAGCAGTTGGAGCAGATCGGCGCCCACTGCGCATGGATCGCCTGACAATTGTCGCAGCACCATTGCGGGCCGCGCGGGGCGGTCAGGGCCTTGGTCAGCCAACCGCGCACCACGCCGTCGTCGGACCCTTCACCACGTTCAATCGCCGCCATGATGGTCAGGCCGCGCTGGGTCGGGTGTTTGGTCGCCAGATCGCCCAAGGCGCGCCGGGCCGAGGGGAAGTTTTCGGAGGCGATGTTCAATTCTGCCAGCAGCAGTTTGGTTTCAAAATGGTCGGGTTGGCCGGCAGTCAGCGTGGCGAAGCGTTTCAGGCGGGGAAGCGGGTCTTCTTCCGGTTCAATCTCGGCAAAGGCGGCGGCAAGGTCGGGATGCGGTTGCGCCTCCCATGCCTTTTTCAGCACGCGGGTGGCGTTCTTTTTGTCACCCACAAGGATATAACTGCGCGCCGCCATGGCAGCAGCCGGGATCAGATCGGGCGACATCTTATTGGCGGCGATGGCGGCCTCGCGGGATTCGATCGTGGCGTTTTCGTCCAGAACACCCTTGGCCTGTTGCAGGGCCAGCACCGCATCGCGGCGTTTATAGACGTCTTTGGGCAGATAGCCGCCCTTTTGCTTGGCTTTCAGGGTTTCCCGCGCACCCGTCCAATCCGAGGATTCAGACTGCAATTTCAGCAGAATATCCTGCGTCTCACTGTGGCGCGGCTTCATCGCAAAGGCTTTTTCGGCCAAGGCCAGCGCGGTAAAGGTATCGCCCTCGGCCAGCTTTTGCTTCATCAGGCCACGGATGCCGACAAAGCGGGTGTCGGGATTGCCCAGCAGGGATTTATAGGCCTCGGTCGCCTTTTGGCCGTCGCCGATCACCTCGGCG
>JANNBI010000419.1:0-7995 GCA_031385345.1 Paracoccaceae bacterium
GCGCAGCCTGACGCTGATCGGTGGTCCGATTGATCCCGACGCCGCAGCCACCGATGTGACCGACTTTGGCCGCCGCATCACCATGGGCCAGTTGGAACAGACCGCAATCCAGCGCGTCGGCTTTCAGCACAAGGGCGTTGGCCGTCAGGTCTATCCGGGGCTGTTGCAACTGCAAAGCTTCATCTCGATGAATGCCGAGCGCCACTCCAAAGCCTTTGGCGAGCAGATCATGCGCGTCGCGCGGGGCGAAGCCAGCGACCACGACGCCCACAACCGATTCTACGATGAATATCTGGCTGTGATGGACATGACGGCCGAGTTCTATTTGTCCACCGTCGAGCGGGTGTTCAAAAACCGTGAGATCGCGCAGAACATTTTCGTCGTGGCGGGCAAAGCGGTGGATATTGGTGCCATCTCTCGGGTCGCGGTGATGGTGGTTGAGGGCGAGAAGGACGATATTTCCGCCCCCGGTCAATGTCTGGCGGCGCTGCCGCTGCTGACCGGCCTGCCTGACGCGATGAAGGCCCAGCATCTGGAACCCGGCGCCGGGCATTACGGGATCTTCGCTGGCAAAAGCTGGCGGCTGAACATCCGGCCCTTGGTGCTGGACTTCATCGATTCCAACTCTGGCATCACGGCCAAGGATGCGGTGGAAGCTGTTGCCGAAGTCATCATCCCGGACCCCGCCCCGAAATCCGGCAATGTCACCCGGATCAGCGCAGCAAAACCGGGCCGTTAAGGAAGGCGTCAATCAGGGCGCCAGTCGCCTCGGGTTCTTCCAACGTCGGCAGATTGCCGGCGTTTTCAATGATCTGCATCTTGCCAAAGGGCATCAGATTGGCGGTAAATTCCTGACGTCGCAGCGGCACAAGACTGTCATGCGCGCCCGCAAGGATCAGCGCCGGCAGTTTGATGCGGCGCATGGTTTTCTGCTGATCGGGGCGGCGTTGCATCGCGCGCGATTGGCGCAGATAAACGCCCTCTCCTAAACGCATCGCCATATCCTGCACCAGCGCCAGCACCTCGTCGCGCCACGGACCTGGGGCCAGTGCCTGCGCGGGAACCTCTTGGCGCATCGCATCCCCAAGCCGACCCGCCCGCGCGGCCTGCATCCGCATTTCGCGCGCACCGGCCGTTTGCGGCGCTTCGGCCAAGGGGTCGGTGGCAATCAGGACCAGCCGCGTCACCCGGTCCGGAATGCGCCGGACAATATCAAGCGCCACATCGCCGCCCAGACCATGCCCAATCAGCACAAAGCTGTCGGGAAGGGCGGGCAACATCGCCTCGGACATCTGTTCCACCGTGTCGCCGGTGGTGGGCAGGATGATCTGGGTGGAATGCGCCGCCCCCAGCCGCACCAGTTGCGGCAGGAACAGGCGCGCATCGGCCATCAGACCGGGAATGAACACCAAGGGCGCGCCGATCATGGCCGCAGCACCAGCAGTTCATCAAGGCTGGACCCGATCAGCGCCAGACACTCCGGCGTTGAAAACCGGTGATCGGCCCCCTTGACCAGCGTCAGGCGCAGATCGGGGCTGGTCGCATGATCCATCAACCGCAGGGCCACGGCCGGCGGCACATCGGTATCCGCCGTGCCTTGCAGCAGGCGCACCGGGAACGGCAGGTTCAGGGGCGCGCGCAGAACCAGATGGCTGCGCCCCTCCTCGATCAAATGACGGGTGATCGTATAAGGCGCGTCGGAATAGTCCGAGGGCAGGTCAACCCGGCCCTGATCCGCCAGCGCGCGCCGTTGATCGGGGGTAAACCCGGCCCACATCGAATCTTCGGTGAAATCCGGGGCGGCGGCGATGCCGACCAGACCCGCGATGCGGTGGGGCAAAGCACGCGCGACCAGCAGCGCAATCCAGCCGCCCATCGACGATCCGATCAGGATCTGCGGGCCCTTGGTCAGCGCCTGCACCACCTCCAGCGCGTCCTGCGCCCAGTCACCGATGCAGCCGTCCAGAAACTGACCCGAAGACTGGCCATGCCCGGAATAATCGAACCGCAGGAACGCCCGACCCTGCCGCGCCGCCCAATCTTGCAGGAACAGCGCCTTGGTGCCGGTCATGTCGGATTTGAACCCGCCCAGAAACACGATGCCCGGCCCCTGCCCCGGCGTCTGGACATAGGCGATGCGGCGGTTTTGGGCGGTCTGGTGGATCTGGGTCATTGCAGCCTCTTTCCCTACCGCTATACCAACGCCCCCGCCGCCCGGACAGCCCTGTTCGGACGCAATCGCCCCGAACCCTTCGCCCTGCAACATGATCGGCAACGGCCCGTTGACAAGCCCCCCGTCGCAGGCCAAAACCAGCCCACATAACCCGCAACCGGGCGTTTCGTAGGCGCCAAAACGACGAGGAGGACGCTATGTCCCAGATTTCCCTGACCTTCCCCGATGGCAATATCCGCAGCTATGCCAGCGGCGTGACCGCCGCCGAGGTGGCGCTGTCCATCGCGCCCTCGCTGGCCAAGGCGGCGATTTCCGCGCAACTGGACGGCGCGCATTGGGATCTGCAATGGCCGATCACCCATGACGCCGCCATCTCGCTGAACACGCTGAAGGATGAAGCCGCCGCATTGGAACTGATCCGCCACGACTGCGCGCATATCATGGCGCGCGCCGTGCAGGACATCTGGCCGGATGTGAAGGTCACCATCGGCCCGGTCCGCGACTATGGCTGGTTTTACGATTTCGACCGGGCCGACCCCTTCACCCCCGAAGATCTGGGCGCAATCGGAGCCCGGATGAAGCAGATCATCAACGCCCGCGACCCCGTGAAAACCGAAGTCTGGGACCGAGCCCGCGCCATCGCCTATTACGAACAGCGTGGTGAGCCCTTCAAGCTGGAACTGATCGCCCGCATCCCCGAGGGCGAGGATCTGAAAGCGCATATGACCATGCTGGAAGAAGCCGCCAAACGCGACCACCGCAAGATCGGCCGCGAGATGGAGCTGTTCCATTTACAGGAAGAAGCCCCCGGCATGGTGTTCTGGCATCCCAACGGCTGGACCATCTACCGCCAGTTGGAAGATTACATGCGCGGGCGGCAGCGGCAGGCGGGCTACCGTGAAATCAAGACGCCGCAGGTCGTGGACCGGGTGTTGTGGGAGAAGTCGGGCCACTGGGAAGCCTACCGCGAAAACATGTTCATCGTCGAGGTTGACGAGGACGGGGCCAAGGAAAAGCGCATCAACGCCCTGAAGCCGATGAACTGCCCCTGCCATGTGCAGGTGTTCAATCAGGGTCTGAAAAGCTACCGCGACCTGCCGTTGCGGCTGGCCGAATTCGGATCCTGTCACCGCTACGAATCGTCAGGCTCCATGCATGGCCTGATGCGGGTGCGCGGGTTCACACAAGACGACGCGCATATCTTTTGCACCGAAGATCAGATCGGCGCGGAATGCGCGGATTTCATCGCGCTTCTGTCGTCGGTCTACAAGGATCTGGGGTTTGAGAAATTCGACATCAAACTTTCGACCCGCCCCGATGTGCGTGTCGGATCGGATGAGGTCTGGGACAAGGCCGAATCCGCGCTGAAAACCGCCATCGAAAGTCTGGGCCTGCCCTATCAGGTCAACGAAGGCGACGGCGCGTTTTACGGGCCGAAACTCGATTTCAAACTGACCGACGCGATTGGCCGCGAATGGCAATGCGGCACCTTTCAGGCCGATTTCAACCTGCCCAACCGTCTGGACGCCGAATTTGTCGGGGAAGACGGCGCGAAACACCGCCCGGTCATGTTGCACCGCGCGATCCTGGGGTCATTTGAACGCTTCATCGGCATCCTGATCGAAAACTACGCCGGGAAGCTGCCGTTCTGGCTGGCCCCGCGTCAGGTTGTCGTCGCCTCCATCGTGTCGGACGCCGATCCTTTCGTGGACGAAATCGTTGCCGAACTGCGCCGCGCCGGGGTGCGGGCCGAAGCGGACACCCGCAACGAAAAGATCAACTACAAGGTGCGCGAACATTCCGTGGGCCGGGTGCCGGTGATCCTGGCCATCGGCATGAAAGAGGTGGAGGACCGGACCGTTTCCGTCCGCCGTCTGGGCGACACCAAGGTCGAAATCCTGACCTTGGCGCAGGCCATCGCGACCTTCGGCCTTGAGGCGCTGCCACCGCAGCACTGACCCCTTTGATCAGTGGCTGTCCGGTTCGCGGGCAGCCAGCGCCAAGATCCCGCCCAACGCCAGCATCGCGATGGGGAACATCGTAAAGACGTTAAACCCAAAGCCGAACCAGATCAGCGCCGCCGCGGCCAGCTCCAATATCCCTGCCGGGACATTGCGCGACCGGGCCATCGCCGCCCCGGCAATCGCCAGAACCGGGGCCAGAAAGCTGGTCAAACGAATCAATTCCGGGCGGTCCACCTGCCACAGCCAGCTTTGCACCTCGGCGTTATCCGCGATGATTTCGGTGTAACCATAGCCGAAAAACCCGACGAACATCGCCCAAACCCCACCGATAAGCCCCAAGACCAATGCTGCGTTCCGCATGTTATTCCCTTGTTTTCAATCCCTTGGCCCAACGAATCATTTCGCGGATTGAAGGACTTGATTTTCGGTTAAGCTTTGGCATGATTTCACCAGTGACGACAGACTTTCTGACCGCCTGCGCGATGCAAGGCCGTGAAGGGTTGGGCGCACGGCTTTCGGCAATTCCGCCGAAGGAGGTTGTGAAGGGGAGAAGCGGCATGCCGACGGGCACCGTGAAATGGTTCAACGCCACCAAGGGCTATGGCTTTATCGCGCCGGACAACGGCGGCAAGGATGTTTTCGTTCATATCTCGGCGGTGGAACGCGCCGGGTTGAAGGCGTTGAACGACAATCAAAAGATCGGCTACGAATTGCAGACCGGCCGCGACGGCAAGGAATCCGCCGGGGATCTTAGGCCACTTTGACCACCACGCATCAGGTCCGTTGCGGGCAGGCCAATGGTTCTGCCCGCCTGCCGCAAGACGACCGGCGGCGCTGCATCGCGCGACCCGACAATTATCCCCAGCCATCTGTCGCAGATACCGGGGCCATGCCCCGTCACCCCTAGACAGCAGGGGTGCTGGTGCCGATATAACAACCCATGTCCCTGCCACCCGGTTTCATCGACGAATTGCGCACCCGCACCACGCTGTCATCAGTCGTGGGGCGCAAGGTCACATGGGACATGCGCAAATCCAATCAGGCCAAGGGTGATTTCTGGGCCCCCTGCCCGTTTCATCAGGAAAAATCCGCCTCGTTCCACGTCGATGACCGCAAGGGTTTCTACTATTGCTTTGGCTGCCACGCCAAAGGCGACGCGGTCACCTTCCTGAAAGAGGCCGAAAATCTGGGCTTCATGGAAGCGGTCGAGGTGCTGGCCCGCGACGCCGGAATGACCATGCCCGCCCGCGACCCCAAGGCCGCCGAACGGGCCGACCGGCGCAGCCAATTGTCCGATGTCATGGAAGAGGCGATCAAGTGGTTCAGATTGCAGCTTAAAACCACGGCCGCCGCCGAAGCACGGGCCTATCTGACCCGGCGCGGCCTGTCGCCCGCAGCACAAGATCGCTGGGAAATCGGGTTTTCGTCCGATCAGCGGCAGGGCCTGTTTCTGGCCCTGACCGCCAAGGGTCTGCCCGCCGACATGATCGTCGCCGCCGGTCTGTGCGCCCTGCCAGAGGATGGCAAAGGCACACCCTATGACCGGTTTCGCGGCCGCATCATCTTTCCGATCCGCGATGGGCGCGGCAAGGCGATCTCGCTCGGCGGTCGCGCGTTGGACCCGAACGCGCGGTCAAAATACCTGAACGGCCCCGAAACCGACCTGTTCGACAAGGGCCGCAACCTGTTCAACCTGTCGCGCGCCCGCGACGCGGTGGGCAAAGGCGCAGCCCTGATCCTCGCCGAAGGCTATATGGATGTGATCGCCCTGTCCGAAGCGGGCTTTGGCGGCGCGGTCGCCCCCTTGGGAACCGCCGTGACGGACGAACAGTTGCGCCAGTTGTGGCGGGTCGCGGATGAACCCATCGTGGCACTGGACGGCGATACCGCCGGCATCCGGGCCGGTCTGCGCGTCGTCGATCTGGCTCTGCCCCTGCTAGAGGCGGGCAAGGGTCTGCGCTTTGCGACCCTTCCCGCAGGTCAGGATCCCGACGATCTGATCCGCGCCGAAGGGGCCGCCGCGATGAGCAGGGTTCTGGACGCCGCCCAACCCATGGTCAAACTTCTGTGGCAGCGCGAGATTGAAGGCAAGGTTTTCGACAGCCCCGAACGCAAGGCCTCGCTCGACAAATCCCTGCGCGCCGCGCTGAAACGCATCGTTGATCCGTCGATCCGCGCCCATTACGGCGAGGATATCAAAACCCTGCGGCTGGATCTGTTCAGCACCAACCGCAGCGGCCCGATCCGCGCCTTTCGCGGTCCGCGCGCGCCCTTTGGCCAAAAGATCGACCTTCCGGCGCTGCAATCCACCCGGCAATCTTCGTTGGTTTCGGGTACCGACCGGACCGAAGAAGACCTGCGCGAAGCGGTCATTCTGGCCACCCTGATCGCCCATCCCGGCCTGATCGCCCGCTTTGCAACCGCCTTGGAACGGCTGGATCTGCACGGTGCTGACCACAATACCCTGCGCGCCCTGATCCTGCACACCCCGCCCGCCGACCTGCGCCGCGCCATTGACGCCGGGGCCGCCGCCGCCTTCGACGCCCTGATGACCCGCCCCCATATCCTGATCGCCCCCCCGGTGCGCAACACCGGGGACAGCGATTTCGCTGCCCTGTGTCTGGCCGAAGAACTGGCCAAATTGGACGCCCGCCGCGCCGTGCGCCGCGAGGTTGAAGAGGCGATGGAAGATGTGACCGGGCTGGTCGATGAGGGCCTGACCTGGCGTCTGTCCAAAGCCGCCGAAGCGCGGAATTTGGCCGACCGACCGCCGCGCGACGATGCCGCCGATCTGGGCGAGGACCGCTCTGCCATGTCGAACCACCTGCAAATGCTGATCGACGGCAAAGTATGGGAGAAAAAAGCCCGGTAGCCCGCTGTTTGGTTAACCTGTCTTGAACTTCTGCCCCGTCAAACCCATCTCTCTTGAACACCGAAACAAAGAATCACTGATTCGCTCACGCACCCCCGTGCAGAGGCCGTTGATTCGCGCTATTGATTCGCACCACCCCCTCTGATTCGCACAAAGGAATTGTCATGGCCGTGAAAGACAGCGACGAAGGCAAACCCGAAGGCGACGAGGCCGACGTGTCCCTGGACATGAGCCAGGCCGCGGTCAAGAAGATGATCGCTGACGCGCGCGAGCGGGGGTACATCACCTACGATCAGCTGAACACCGTCATGCCGCCCGAACAGGTGTCGTCCGAGCAGATCGAAGATGTCATGTCGATGCTGTCCGAAATGGGCATCAACGTCATCGAGGACGAAGAAATCGAGGAAGGTGCGGAGCCTTTGGGCGAGTTGGTGGAAACCAACACCGGCACGCGCGACGTGGCCGTCGTCACCACCACGACCGAGGCGCTGGACCGCACCGACGATCCGGTGCGGATGTATCTGCGCGAAATGGGCAGCGTTGAACTGCTCTCGCGCGAAGGCGAAATCGCCATCGCCAAGCGGATCGAAGCCGGCCGCAACACCATGATCGCCGGGCTTTGCGAAAGCCCGCTGACCTTTCAGGCGATCATCATCTGGCGCGACGAACTTCTGTCCGAGGACATTCTGCTGCGCGACGTGATCGACCTGGAAGCCACCTTTGGCCGCAGTCTTGACGGCGAAGAGGGCATCGTCGGTCCCGACCTTGAAGGAGTCGATATCGAAGGCGCCGCCACCCCGCGCCGGTCATCCGAACCGGAAATCGACGCCGACGGCAACCCGATCATGGCCGCCGATGAAGATGACGAAGATGACGACGGGCAGTCGATGTCTTTGGCCGCGATGGAGGCCGCGCTAAAGCCCAAGGTCTTGGAAACACTGGACCTTATCGCACGCGACTATACCAAGCTGGCCGAAATGCAAGAC
>JANNBI010000430.1:0-9149 GCA_031385345.1 Paracoccaceae bacterium
CAGACTGGACACGACCAGCGCCATGGCCAGCGCAACGGCCAGAACCCCCAGTCCCACCGGCATCTGCAAGGACAGCGCCAGCGCCACGCCCAGAATGGCGGCATGGCTGGTGGCATCCCCGAAATAGGCCATGCGCCGCCAGACCACGAAGGCCCCCAATGGCCCGGTCGCCAGCGCCAGACCGATCCCGCCCAGCGCCGCGCGCGTCAGAAAATCATCCAGCATAGTCATGCCTCGCGTGGTCGTTTGCGTGGTTGTGGTCTTCATGACCAGTTTGGTCATGCCCCGCATGATCATGCGGCCCATGGTCATGTCCGTCATGGCTGTGATCATGCGCGTGTTGGTACAGTGCCAAGGCGCCTTGAGTTCCAAGGCCGAACAAGGCGCGGTATTCCGGCGCGTTCGACACCACCCTTGGCGTACCCTGACAGCAGATGTGGTGGTTCAGGCAAATGACCCGATCGCTGGCCGCCATGACAACGTGCAGATCATGGCTGACCATCAGAACTGCCGCCCCGGTCTGGGCGCGCACCTCTTCGATAAGCCGGTAAAATCCCGCCTCACCGGGCTGGTCCAGCCCTTGGGTCGGCTCGTCCAGGATCAGCACCTGCGGCTGTACCAACAAGGCGCGCGCCAACAAGACCCGCTGAAACTGTCCGCCCGACAGCCCGGCCATCTGCCGCGCACCCAACCCGGCCAGTCCCACCCGGTCTAACGCGGCAATGGCTGCGGAGTCACTGACCCGGTGCGGCAAACTAAGAAAGCGGCGCACCGTGATCGGCATCGCCCGGTCGATCGCCAGCCGCTGCGGCACATAACCGATCGCCAGCCCCGGCGCGCGCACCACCCGCCCTGCGCTTGGGCTGACAATCCCCAAAAGCGCCCGCAACAGGGTGCTTTTGCCCGACCCATTCGGCCCCAGCACGGTGACAATCTCACCGGCCCCGACCTGCATCGAAACGCCGCTGACCGCCTCGACCGCGCCAAACCGCACCGTCACGTTTTCCGCCGCCAAAAGGGTCATGCCTGCCCCCTACAATCGGCGCATTGGCCCAGCGCCTCGATATTGCTGCCCTCGACGGTAAAGCCGACCAGCCCTGCCGCCGTCTCCAACGCACCGCGCACCGACCCGGCTGCAGCCTCGGCCACGGCGTCGCAACTGCGGCAGATCAGAAAGGCCGGCGCATGCGCCTCGCCGGGATGCATACAGGCGCAAAAAGCGTTCAACCGCCGGATGCGGTGCGCAAGCCCTTGTTCTTCCAGAAAATCCAAGGCGCGGTAGGCGACGGGCGGCTGGCTGCCAAAACCTTCGGCGGCCAGTCGTGCCAAGATATCATAAGCCCCCATTGCGCGGTGGCTTTCCAACAAGATCTCCAGCACACGGCGGCGCACCGGGGTCATTTTCAACCCACGCGCCGCCAACAGTACCTCGCCCCGCGCCAAGGCATCGGATTGACATAGCCCATGGTCATGCCGCGCAAAGGCCAGCTGCGGCGCGTCGCACCCCGGACAGGAAGGATCCATCTGGCCCATCACGGCCCCCTTTTGTTATAGTATCACAACAGCCTTGACGATGTTATGTTATCACATCTATATCTGCCTCCGATCTCCGATGAAAGGACTTTCGATGCGCCTGCCTTCCGCCTTGCCCCTCGCCCTGTGCTTGCTGCCTCTGCCTGCCTTTGCTGAAGCCCCGGTCGTCGTCACCGATATTCCCCCCGTTCATGCGCTGGTGTCGATGGTCATGGGCGACCTTGGGGCGCCGATCCTGCTTTTGGCCCCGGGCGCGGATGAACATGATTTTCAACTGCGCCCCAGCCAGATGCAAAGCCTGGCCGATGCGGGCCTGATCATCTGGATCAGCCCCGAGCTGACGCCTTGGCTGGACCGCGCGATGCAAAGCACCTCGGCCCCGATGCTGATACTTTTGGACGCGCCGGAAACCCTGACCCAAGCCTATCCCGAAACCGATCACGCCGCTGACGAAGCGGCAGGGCATGACCACGACGGCACCGATCCGCATGTCTGGCTGAACCCCGACAACGCCAGCATCTGGTTGCCGCTGATTGCCGCCAATCTGGCGCAAGTTGACCCGGCAAATGCTGCGACCTATGCGGCCAATGCAACCGCCGCGCAGAGCATGATTGCCGCGCTGCAAACCGAACTGACCGCCACGCTTGCCCCGATTGCCGACAAACCATTTGTCACCTATCACAATGCCTACGGCTATTTTGCCAGCCATTTCGCGCTGAATTACGCCGGCGCGCTGGCCGATGGCGAGGCGGCGGAACCCGGCGCGGCGCATCTGGTAGAGTTGCAAGCGATCTTGACCGCAGAAAACATCCGCTGCGTTTTCCCCGAGGCGCAGCATGATCCTGCCCTTGCAACCCAACTGCTGAACGGTACGCCCGCCAAACTAGGCGGCGCGCTGGACCCGGTCGGCTCCACCTTGGACCCCGGCCCTGATGCTTATGCCACCCTGCTGCGCGGACTTGCGGCCACTCTGGTTTCCTGCCTTCAAGGTTGACGCCGGGTCAAACTTTCCGCACATCTGGCCCGCACAATTCAAGAGGGCCAGATGATCGACCACTTCGGCACCACCCCGTCTGATGAGGCGGTTCAGGCCATCACCCTTACCGCCGGTGATCTGACGGTCCGGGTGCTGACCTGGGGCGCGATCCTGCAATCGGTGCGGCTGGCCGGTGTCGCCCATGATCTGACCCTTGGGTCGGATCATCTGGCGGACTATCTGGGCGATCTGAAACACCACGGCTCGGTGATCGGGCCGGTGGTGAACCGGCTGACCAACGCGACAGCCGTGATCGCCGGTGTGCCACACCAGTTTGAGGTGAACTTCAACGGCCGCCACACCATTCATTCGGGATCGACCGGCACGCATCGGCAGAATTGGACGATCCTTGCGGCCGATGGCACCAGTTGCACACTGGGCCTGACCTTACCCGACGGTCAGGGCGGCTTTCCCGGTCTGCGCAAGATCAGGGCAGAGTTTGTCGTGACCACCCCCGCCACCCTGACAATGACCCTTCGTGCCAGCACCGATGCTGAAACCATCCTGAACTTCGCCAACCATTCCTACTGGAATCTGGATGGCACCGCTTCGTTCACCGGCCACAACCTGCGCATCGACGCCGAGTCCTTTCTGCCCAACGACGCCGATTTCAAACCGACCGGAGAGGTTCGCGCTGTCAGCGGCACGCCGATGGATTTCCGCCAGTCCCGCCCGGTTGCCCCCGCGGTCCCCGATCTGGACACCTGCTTTGTCCTTGGCAACGCGCGCCAAAGCCTGCGGGATGTGCTGTGGCTGACCGGGGCATCCGGCCTGACCCTGACCCTCGCCACTACCGAACCCGGCGTGCAGGTTTACGATGCGCGCGGTGCGCAGCGCCCCGGTGGGACCGCTTATGAAGGCTTGGCGATCGAGGCGCAGGGCTGGCCCGACGCCCCCAATCACCCCGATTTCCCCCAGATCACCGTGAAACCCGGTGAGGTTTTTGCACAAGTTACGCAGTGGCGGTTGACGCGTCAGGCTTAACGCTCGGCCCGCCGCCCCATGATCGGCGCCAGCACCAAGATCGACGCCAGCAGCAGGGCAGCCACCCCGAAGGTCGTCCGCAGCCCGACTCCGCCCGCCAGAAAACCAAAGGCGGGTGGTCCGACGAAATAGCCCAGATAACCAACCAGCGTCGCCCGTGCGATGGCCCGCGCCCGCGCCTCGGGCTTGCTAAGCGCCCCCACCATCGAAAACGCCGTGGGCGAAATCACCGATCCGCCGATCCCCGCCACGACAAACCCCGCATAGGCCATCGCCGGCCCGGTGGCACTTGCCGCCACGATCAACCCCGCCGCCGCCACGACGGAGGCAACCATCAGCAACCGCGCCGGGGCGAAGCGCGCGGCAAAACCCTGCCCGAACAGCCGCGCCACACCCATGGTAAAGGCCAACACCGCCGGTCCCATCGCCCCATGCGACGGCGATCCGCCCAAGGTCCGCTCGATATATAAGGCCGCCCAGTTTTCCGACGCATTCTCGGTCAGAAAGGCGATAAACACGATGGCGCCGCCCAAGATCGGCACCCAGCCCAAATGCGCCGCACCCTTGCCCCGCGGCCGGTCCAGCCCGTCGATCCGTCCCTCGGCCTCAAAGCTCAGCAGTGCCACGCCCGCCGCTACCAGCGCCGCAACGCCCAAAACCTGCCCCGGTGCCATCCCCATCGCGCGCAAAACCCCGGCCCCGACAGCCCCCGCCGCATAGCCAAAGCTGTAAACCGCATGCGCCAGATTCATCAGACTGCCACCGGTCTTGGCCTCGATTGCGGCAACTCGGGCGTTCATCAACACATCGGTCAACCCGGTGCCCAAACCGCAGGCGATCATCGCAATCGGAAAGGCCGCTACGGCAAAAACCTGCCCATTCGCCTGACCGGGCAGGCAAAACGCCAGCGCCATGAACAGGCTGGACCAGGTCAATGCATGCGCCCCGCCCCAGCGCGCCAAGACCGGGGCCGCCAGCATGGCACTGACCGCCGCCACCGGCGTCAGGAACAACAACACGCCCAGCCGCGCCTCGGACACGCCCAGCATCATCTGAATATCCGGCAGATCGGCGGCAAAACTGCCCCAGCACAGCCCCATCGCCGCGAAAGCCGCCATTGGCGCGCGCGCCGCCTTCATCGCTGTGGCAAACGTGGTCATCGGCGCAACTTTCCTTGAATTCAGCCGCCATTTACGCCAGAAATCCCGCCATCGGCTGTCCTTCCCCCGACACCAAAGGTGCTGGCGGCGGCACGCCCGCTTTTCCTCTTCCCCCCACTCCGATTCGCCGCTATAGGCCGACGGTCGCGCCATGCACCCTTGGAGGATGGCGGACTTATAAATGGAGATTACCAATGGCACGCGAGATCATGGATCTTACCGCCGAGGTACGCGCGGGGACAGGCAAGGGGGCCGCCCGCACCGCCCGTCGTTCGGGCAACGTACCAGGCATCATCTACGGCGGCGGGATTGATCCCGTTTCCATCAACATGAACTACAACGCTTTGCTGAAGCGTCTGCGTCAGGGCCGCTTTCTGTCGTCGCTCTTCAACCTGAAGGTCGAAGGCCAGTCGGATGTGCATGTGATCTGCCGCGCCGTTCAGCGCGATGTGGTCAAAGACATCCCGCTGCATGTCGATTTTATGCGCATCAGCGACGATAGCCGGATCAACCTGTTCATTCACGTCGATTTCATCAACCACGAGGCCTCTCCGGGGCTGAAGCGTGGCGGCACCCTGACCGTGGTGCGTCACGAGGTTGAACTTGAAGTGCTGGCGTCGGACATCCCCGATCACATCACCGTCGATCTGGCCGGCAAGCAGATCGGTGACGTCATCCACATCGAAGACATCACCCTGCCCGAGGGCGCCAAGCCCACTGTGGCGCGCAACTTCGCCGTGGCGAACATCGCGGCCTCCAAGGGTCTGGTCTCGGCCGAGGCTGAATAAGCCAAAGCCAATCGGATTAATGGGGCGGGGGCAACCCCGCCCTTTTTCATTGCGAAGCACCCGGTCTGACCGCAGGCTGCTGATGGGGGGATGCCCGATGAAACTTTTTGCAGGTCTTGGCAATCCCGGTGGGAAATATGCCGCAAACCGTCACAACATCGGCTTCATGGCGGTGGACCGGATCGCTGCCGTTCACGGATTTGGCCCATGGCGCAAGGGCTGTCAGGGTCTGGTGTCCGAAGGCCGGTTGGCCGATGCCAAGATCATCCTGCTGAAACCGGAAACCTTCATGAACCTGTCCGGCCAGTCTGTGCAGGCCGCCATGACCTTCTACAAGATCCCCCCTGCCGATCTGGTGGTCTTTCATGACGAACTGGATCTTGCCCCGGGCAAGCTGAAGGTCAAACAGGGCGGCGGCCATGCCGGTCACAATGGCCTGCGGTCAATCTCGGGTCATGTAGGAGAGGCTTATGGCCGCGTCCGGCTGGGCATTGGCCATCCCGGTGACAAGGATGCGGTGGCGCATTATGTCCTGCATGATTTCGCCAAGGCCGATCAGGCGTGGCTGGATCTGCTGCTGACCGGCCTGTCCGAAGGCGCCCCGGCCCTTGCTTCGGGTGACACCGCAAAGTTTCAAAACGCCGTCGCGCTGCGGACCAACCCGCCGCGCCCTCATCAACCCGCGCCGGGTGAGGGAGAGCGTCGCGCGCCCCGTCCCTCACGCGGAAATCTGCCCCCGCAAGGCACAGCGGCAGTTTCACCCCCTGCCACCGGGCAAAGTTTGAATGAGGCAGCGACCCTCCCAAATCGATTGCCCGCGGATCCCAATTCCCCCGCAAAGCCCAAATCAGAAGCCACGGCAGAGCCCGACAAATCCCCCCTGCAACGCCTGATGGACAAGTTCCGCTAGGTTGGACGCCCCAAGCCTGTGACCGCAAGGGCCGCAAGGAAACTTCCCCGCTCTATCCTGCGCCTCCCTCCCCCTCGAGGGGGGGGGCTGGGGTGGGGGGAGGCAGCCACCATTTTCATAGTGAAAAATTGCCGCTCCCGGAGATTGCCAGAAAAATTCCCACGACTTGGAAGACGCCAAAAAAACTAACCCTTATAAATCAATGTGTTAAAGCCTAATGCACGCGTGCAAACCCCATTCCCTCACACGCGATCTTCTTCTTTCCCACGCCCGAACAATCCCGCCAGCGCCCGTGAAACCGTGGCCGAAACCCCGGGTCGCTCCAGCGCCCGGAACGGCATCGGGCGCAGTTCTTCCATCGCGGCCAGACCCAGGCGCGTCGTCAAAGCCCCGTTGACCACCCCCTCGCCAAAACGCCTCGACAGCTTGGCCAACACCCCCCCGCTGGCAAAGCTGCCGACCATATCATCGGCCAGCGCCACCGCCCCTGCCCCCATCAAGGCAACCGCGACCCGCCGCAGCAGCCGCAAACTGCCCAACTGCCCCGACCTGCCGCCGTAAATCTCGGACAGGCGGCGGATCATCCGCAGGTTCGCGTACAAAACCACCGCCAGATCCGCCAAGGCGATCGGAACAAGCGCCGTCACCATCGCCACCTGCCGCGCCGCCGCCTCGACCTCGACCAACGCGGCGCGGTCCAAGGGGGCCAGCACCTCCACTTCCGTCAGATCCAGCAAGGCGTCGCCATCCAACACCTCGACCCGCCGCTCGGCCAACCGCGACAGCCCCCAGGCCGCATCCGCCCGGCTCTGGTAAAGTTGCACCACCCCGTCCACCACGCCGCGCGCCGCCACCAGATCGCCCGCCTGCGCCGCCGCGCGGCGCAAATGATCCAACCGGCCCTGCCGTGAAAACGCCAGCACCTCTTGGCCCGCCAGCACCACCACAACCACCAGCGCCAGTCCGGTCAAGACCAGCGCAACCCCGCCAAGCCATGAGTTCTGCGTCAGCAAATCGGTGACGAAGTTCCACGCCGAGACGGAAAGAACGAACGAAAACAGCGCCCCAAACACCCAAGTGGCGAAACGTCCGAAGGCTGATCCGCGCCGCGCCGCCAGATGAAGAACGCCTTGCATCGCGCGCCCTTGCGGATGGTCCGGCATCTGCGGAAGTTGGGACGGGTCGGCTTCCTCAGCCCCGTCGATTTCCATCATATAGGGCCGGGCAAGGGCCAAGTCCTTTTCATCCAGACTCATGGCGCCGCCCTTTCCCAGATCAGCCGCACATCCGGCAAATGTTCGTCATTATCCGAACCATCAGTCTGATAAGCCTCGATAAACCCCTCACGGGCATAGAATCGGCGCGCGGCGGTGTTGGCCTGAAAGGTCCAGGCGTCCAGTCGCGGCGCCGCGGATTTCGCACGGTCCAGCAAAGCCGTCCCGATACCCAGACCACGCGCCGGGGGGGCGAGATACAGGCAAGTGATTTCGGCCAGATCCAAGGACATGAACCCAACCGGAACAGGATCCAATCTCGCCACCGTGACTTTTTGTGTGGCGATCATGTGGTGCAGGAACGCCAGATCCTGATCCGGGGAGTGGAGTTTGGGCATCCAAAGCGTCTCATGGATCCAGCCGCGCAGAATCGCGGCCAGATCGGCTGCGTCCTGCGGGATTACAGTGGTAAAGGTCGCTGTCACAACCGGTCCCCGATCAGAAATTCCGCCGCACGGTCCAGCCGGATATGGGGCGGCCCCTCGCCCGGTTTTCGGTTCAGGCGGGCCGGGGCAAAGGTCATCAGGCCATAGTCCGCGCCCAACCAGGCATCGGCCCCGGCGCGGGCGGGCGACAACAGGCGGGCCGGATCGCGCGGCAATTCCCCGGGATACATCACCGCCTGCTTGCCAGTTTCTTCCAGCCGACCCCGCACCGCACCATGCCGCACGCCGTCGCGCAGGATATCCTCCTCGACGGTCGCGCGGAACGAGGCCAAAGCCAGCGCCGCCGTCGCCGCCCCGGCAAAATCGGCGCGCGCGCGGGCGTCGCGCAGCAGCGCCTCGGTGATGGCGGTCAGGGCGGGGTGTTGTTCGTGATGCAGATGGTCGGCCTTGGTGGCGGCGAAGAGGATCTTTTCAACCCGGCGCCCGCCAAGAATACCCGCCAGCCAGCGGCTGCGGCCGGGCCGGAACGCCGCCAGAACATCGGTCATCGTCTGGCGCAATTCTTCAACCGCGCGCGGACCTTGGTGGATCGCGCCCAGAACATCGACCAGCACGATCTGACGATCGACCTTGGCGAAATGGGTGCGGAAGAACGGCTTTACCACGCGCGCCTTGTAGGCTTCGAACCGGCGGTCCATTTCCACCCAAAGGCTACCACGCGGGGTTGCACTGGGCAGGGGCAAGGGCGCAAATGTCAGCACCGGAGATCCGGCCAGATCGCCCGGCAACAAGAACCGCCCCGGCGTGCAATCCGCCCGACCTGCAGCACGAGCAGCCACCAGCCAATCCGTATATACCCGCGCCAAGCTCTGCGCGCGGGTTTCTTGCAGCCGCAAGGATCCATCCTCGGCCCGCGCCATCGCCAGATATTCCGCGGCTGTGGGGTCTTTGGCAAGGCGGTCCAGAATGCCGTCACTCCACTGTGCATAGGTCTTGTCCAGCAAACCAAGGTCCAGCAGCCATTCGCCGGGATAGTCCACGATGTCCACATGCAGGCGGCGCGGCCCGGACAGGCCAC
>JANNBI010000433.1:0-6433 GCA_031385345.1 Paracoccaceae bacterium
CAATTTCAACCCACAGCGGCCAGGCCACTTGGTTCAGCAGCCCCCAACCCTGCGACCAGGCATCCACCGCCGCCCCCACAGCCAGATCCGATCAACGGCGCCGCGCATCACGCCGCATGTGAAGCGGTAGCTTTTTGCATCGCGCCGCCCTACCTTCGGGGTTCCGAACGAAAGGTGCCAGATGCCCTCCGAAGCCTTGATCCGACTTGTCGTTTTTGCCGGCCTATTCGCCCTGTTTGCGGCGCTGGAGACGCTTGCACCTCGGCATAACCGGGTGCAGCCCCGAGCGGGGCGCTGGATCACCAATCTGTCGATGACGCTGATCAATACGCTGGCCCTGCGGGCGCTTGGCATTGCCTTGCCGTTTCTGGCCGTGGGGGCGGCGGTAGATGCCTGGTCGCAGGGCTGGGGGCTGCTGAACCAAGTGGCCTGGCCGCTGTGGGTTGAAATTGTACTGGCCCTGCTGGTGTTGGATTTCGCGATCTGGGTGCAGCATCTGATCACGCACAAGGTGCCGCTGTTCTGGCGATTTCACCGGATGCACCACGCCGACCGCGACATGGATGTGACCACCGCCCTGCGGTTTCACCCGGTGGAGATTCTGGCGTCGATGGCGCTGAAAATCGGGTTGGTCTATGCTTTGGGGCCGCAGGCGGTGGCGGTGGTGCTGTTTGAAATCCTGCTGAATGGTACGGCGCTGTTCAATCATGCCAATCTGGCCCTGCCGCGCTGGCTGGACAATGTGGTGCGGTTGGTGCTGGTGACGCCGGACATGCACCGGGTGCATCATTCGACCCGGCGCGAAGAGCATGACAGCAATTTCGGCTTTGCCCTGTCGATCTGGGACCGGATTTTCCGGACCTACCGGGCAAAGCCGCTGGACGGGCTGGTTGTAGGGTTGGAATGGCAGGACGAAAAGCCGGCAAAACTGGGGTGGAGCCTGTGGCTGCCGTTTCGTTGACCGCGATAAGCGCGGCGCTGCATCCGCATTTTCTGGAGGTTCTGGGCGGGTTTACCTGTACCGATGACCCCGATCTGCCCAAAGGCACCCGCAGCCTGCTGCTGATCGGTCCGGCAGAGCCGGGCTATTGGGCGCATGTGCAAACGCAGGCAGATTGGAGCGCACCCGACCCGATCGACCGCTGGTCGCGGCGGGTGATTGGGCAACTGGCCTGCGATCTGGGGGCCAAGGCGCTGTTCCCCTTTGGTGGCGCGCCCTATCACCCGTTTTACAAATGGGCGTTGCGGACCGGGCAGGTCTGGGAAAGCCCGGTCAAGCTGCTGGTCCATGCCCGTCAGGGGCTGATGGTCAGCTTTCGCGGGGCGCTGGCACTGCGCGAGGAGGTCGAATTGCCGAAGGCAACGCCCCCCTGTGAGGCTTGCCATCGGCCCTGTCTGACCGCCTGCCCGGTTGGGGCGCTGACCGGGGCGGGCTATGATCTGGCGGCCTGTCACGGCCATCTGGACCGGGCCGACGGGGCGGCCTGCCTGAATGGCGGCTGCCTTGCGCGTCGCGCTTGCCCGGTGTCGGCAACCTATGCAAGGATACCCGAACACTCCGCCTATCACATGCGGCAGTTCCATAGGGCAGGTTAAAAAAATGAAACGTCTGATCCTGACACGGCACGCGAAATCCAGCTGGGACGACCCCATGACGCCCGACCACGACCGACCGCTGAACGAACGCGGCAAGGCGGCGGCGGCGGATCTGGGGCAATGGCTGGACTCGCGCGGGTATGTGCCGGACAAGGTTTTGTGTTCGGATGCGGTGCGGACACGGGCGACTTTTTCGGGCATTGCCCCTGCCCTGCCCGCCACCCCGGTGCTTGAGTTGAAGCCGGCCCTATACCACGCCGGGCCGGATGTGATGCTGGCCGTACTGCAAAATGCCAAGGCGGATTGCGTGATGCTGATCGGCCATAACCCCGGTATCGCTGAATTTGCCGAGCGTCTGGTGGCCCATGCCCCGATCAACGCCGATTTTGCGCGCTATCCGACCGGGGCGACCTTGGTGGCGGATTTCGTGATCGACGATTGGGCGGATCTGACCTGGGGCACAGGCGTAGTCGATGATTTCATCGTTCCGCGCGAGATGGTTGTTTAACCGCCCTGAAACTTTGGCCGGAGGCGATGCCCCCGGCCTTTTGCTTCAATGCCCCAGGATCTGGCGTAGGAACAGTTTGGTACGGTCCGACTGTGGATTGCTGAAGAACTCTTTCGGGGCGTTCTGTTCGACGATCTGGCCCTGATCCATAAAGATCACCCGGTTCGCCACGGCCTGCGCGAAGCCCATTTCATGCGTGACGCAGATCATTGTCATCCCCTCTTCGGCCAGCTGGATCATGGTGTCCAACACCTCTTTTATCATCTCGGGGTCCAGCGCGCTGGTCGGCTCGTCGAACAGCATGATGCGGGGTTTCATGCACAAAGACCGCGCGATGGCGACGCGTTGCTGCTGACCGCCGGACAATTGGCCGGGGTATTTAAGCGCCTGTTCAGGGATTTTGACCTTTTGCAGGAAATACATCGCGGTTTCTTCGGCTTCCTTCTTGGGCACCTTGCGGACCCAGATCGGGGCAAGCGTCAGGTTTTCCAGAATGGTCAGATGCGGGAACAGGTTGAAATGTTGAAACACCATTCCGACCTCTGACCGTACCTTGTCGATGTTTTTCAGATCCGAGGTCAGTTCGGTGCCATCCACGATGATTTGGCCCTGCTGATGTTCTTCCAGCCGGTTCACGCAGCGGATCAGCGTCGATTTGCCCGAGCCTGAGGGGCCGCAGATCACGATCCTTTCGCCCCGCATCACCGTCATGTCGATGTCGCGTAGCACGTGAAAGGTGCCGTACCACTTGTTCATATTGGTGATCTGGATCGCGACCTCGTCCGAGACCGTCATTTTCTTTTGTGCTTCAGCCATGATTGGGGCCCCTGTTAACGGTGATCGGTCTTCAGCTTGCCTTCCAGATACATCGAGTATCGGGACATGCTGAAGCAGACGACAAAGAAGATGGCACCGACAAAGATATAGGGCTCCCAGTAGATGCCCTTCCATGCGGTGTCGGCACGGACGATTTTGGTGACGCCTTGAAGTGGGTCCATCAGGCCGACAAGCGCCACCAGCGTGGTGTCCTTGAATAGACCGATGAACGACGACACGATGCCGGGGATCGAGATTTTCAGCGCCTGCGGCATGATGATCAGCCGCTGCGCCTGCCAGTAATCCAGACCCAGAGCATCCGCCGCTTCGTATTGGCCGCGTGGCAAGGCGGCAAGGCCGCCCCGGACCACCTCGGCAATATAGGCCGAGGCGAAGATGATCACGACGATGATCACCCGCACGATCAGGTCAAAGTTGGTGCGTGGCGGCAGGAAATACAGCAGCATGAAGTTGGCGCTGAACAGAACCGTGATAAGCGGGACGCCGCGGAAGAACTCGATAAATCCGACTGACAGGGTTTTGACCAGTGGCATGTCGGACTGACGACCCAGCGCCAGAAGGATGCCGATGGGCAGTGATGCGGTGATGGCCGCGACGCCGATCACGAAGGCCAAAAGGAAACCGCCGAAATCGTCAGAGCGAACATAGCGCAGTTCCAGCGGCAGGATGGACTGAAGCGCGGTGGTCACGGTGGTTTGCACCAACCCCCACCACAGCAGCGCTGCGATCAGACCTATAGCTGCGGCCACGACCACCCCGAAGGAGCGTTGGGCAAAGATCCAGACCGCCACACCGATGGCAACGCCGACAACCACGCCCACCGGACCCCAGACCGAGCCGCCCCACAGCAGGTAATAGCCGATTGCCGGGAAGAGGATCGTCAACCAGACCAGTTTTTTGGGGGCCAGCCAAGCCACAGCCAGCAAGCCCAGCATGATCGCCGTGGACAGGATCAGGTGCCAGACGTCGGCCCCGATCCCCCAAAGCGCCAGAACCAGACCGATGGTCACGGCCCCGACCATCCGGGTGTTCGGACGGCGAAGGCCATAGTACAGCACCGGCGCCAAGGACACGAGCATCAGCGCCATTGCCGTGGTCGGGCGCCAGTATTCCTGCACCGGATACAGCCCGAACAGGAACTGGTTCCAGCGCACGCGGACCACGGCCCAGCAGGCGCCGGTCGCGCCCTCTCCGGCTTGGGCGGTCACGATGTCGCGGCATTCGCGGTAGCTTTCGGCATTCCAAACCGAGTTGGACAGCCAAGGCGTGAAGCCACGGATCAGAAAATAGACCGCCATCAATCCCAGAACTGTGAGGATGGTGTTGAACGGGCCGGCGAACAGATTTTCGCGCAACCATTTGATGATGCCACGCTCGCTGACCGGCGGCGCTTTTTGCGCCAGCATGTCGCGGCGCACGAAAGATGTGGTGTTCGGGGCTTGTGCCATCTTAACGCTCCTTCAGTTTGACGGAACGGTTGTAGATGTTCATCACCGTCGAGATCATAAGGCTGAGTGTCAGATAGATCAGCATCATCAACAACATACACTCCAACTCTCGACCGGTTTGGTTCAAGGTGATGCCACCCAAAGTGCCCTTCAGATCCAGATAGCTGATGGCCATGCCCAATGTCGTATTCTTGGTGATGTTCAGATACTGGCTGATCATTGGTGGGATGATCACCCGCAGCGCCTGAGGCAGGATCACCAGATTCATCGTGCGACCGGGGCGCAGTCCCAAGGCAAAAGCAGCCTCGGACTGGCCACGGCTGATCGCCATGATGCCGGCGCGGACGGATTCCGCGATATAGGTTGCGGAATAAACGGTCAACGCGATCAGCAAGGCCGAAAAGCTGTGGGCAATCGCGATGCCACCTTGGAAGTTGAAGCCCTTCAGCGCCGGATATTCCCAGTGCAGGCCCATGGCCACCAACAGCGCCACCACCGGGCCGAACAGGATCAACAGTGATTTCCACCAGGTCGTGGGACGATTGCCCGTGGCTTCCTGCACCGCTTTGGCATTGGCCAGCAGCCGACGGTTGGCGAAAATCGACCCGATGATGACCGCGATCGTTGCCAGCACCGACAGGTTGATCGGCACGGTGGCCAATTCGAACCCGCCAAGCGGGCGGTCCAGCAAGGGCGCGGGAATATTCGATCCCCGGTTGGTGATGGCAAAGCTGTCCCACAGCATCATCGAGGCCGCGGGTTCCTGCCCGGCGGCGATCATCTCGTCCGTGACTTTGAAGTCTTTGGGGGCGGGTTGGGTTTCGGACAGGATCACGAAGGTCAGAATGATCCACAGCAGCAGCGGCACGTTGCGGAACACCTCGACATAGACCGTCATCAGCCGTGAGACGAGCCAGTTCTTCGACAGGCGCAGGATACCGACCGTGACCCCAAGGATCGTGGCGAAAATGCAGGCGAAGAACGCGACGACCAGCGTGTTCAACAACCCGATGATCAACGCGCGGCCATGGGTGCTGTCGTTGGTATAGGGGATCAACTGCTGGTCAATGTCATAGCCGGCCCGGTTGAACAGGAAACTGAAATTGATGTCCTTGTCGCGATCGGCAAGGTTCTGGATGGTGTTGTTCGTCAGCCAGATCAACGCCGCAAATACCATCAGCAGCACGATCACCTGGATCGTATAGCTGCGATAGCGCGTGTCATAGATAAGCTGACTTAACCGAAAGCCGTCTTTCGGCGCATCGACTGCGATCGTCATATATTCCCCCTGTGCTGACCGGATGCCCGCTCTTTGGCGGTTGTTTGTGTGGGGTTTGGTCCCCGGTGGTCAGTTCGTTCGTGCTGTTGGTTTTTTAAGTCCGGATATGAAACGGGCGCAGCAAATGCTGCGCCCGATCCTTGGTTCAGATCAACGCACCGGCGGCGCGTATTGCAGGCCACCCTGCGACCACAGCGCGTTCAGGCCACGGGCCAGACCGATCGGGGTTGCAGTGCCGATGTTGGCTTCGAACACTTCGCCGTAGTTGCCGACGGCCTTGATCGCATTGTAGGCCCAGGCATTGTCCAGACCCATCATCGCGCCCATTTCGCCCTCGGCGCCCAAAAGACGCTTCACTTCCGGGTCGGTGGTCGAGGCAAGAACCTCGTCGATGTTGGCTTTGGTGATGCCTTTTTCTTCCGCGATCAGCATCGCGAAATAGGTCCAGCGCACGACGTCGCCCCAGTTGTTGTCGCCATGGCGAACGACTGGACCAAGCGGCTCTTTCGAGATGATTTCCGGCAGAATCACATGCGCGGTCGGATCAGCCATCGCAGCGCGGGTCGAAGCAAGACCGGACGCATCGGTGGTGAAGGCATCGCAGGAACCCGCTTCATACTGACGCTGGGCTTCGCTGTCGACCGCGCATGTGATTCTGCCGGAAATCATCTCGAAAGAGCCGCTTGGCCCGGTCGTTCGCCATGGCGACAACAACTGGGGCGACGTCGTGCGCTGGACCTATTTCGCGATGCTGATCGCGGAAGA
>JANNBI010000296.1:0-2687 GCA_031385345.1 Paracoccaceae bacterium
CAAGAGGTTGTCCATGCGGGCCTGAGCGACCGCGCCGTCCCAACGCAGGGTGCCGACCACGTCCATGCCCATCTGACCCGAGGGAATGGCGATGTCGCCGGCATCGATCATCGGCTGCAGGACCGACATCGCGCCGTTGTAGAAGAAGAAGGCGTTGTTGTCGTCCGGGCTGCCGCCGAACAGCTCGACATTCCACGGCTTCACACCCGCGAAACGTTCGTTCAGACCGGCAACCAGCGATTCCGCCTGCTGCACGCCAACTTTGAAGTTGTCGAAAGTGGCATAGTAATCGACCGAACCGGAGTCGCGGATCAGGCGGTCATAAGCGATGACCTTGATGCCCGCAGCGGCGGCATTGTCGAGCGCGTTCGACAGCGTGGTGCCGTCGATGGCCGCGATGACCAGAACCTTGGCACCCTTGGTGATCATGTTCTCGATCTGGGCAAGCTGGTTCGGAATGTCATCTTCGGCATATTGCAGGTCAGTGGTGTAGCCGGCAGCGGTGAACTGATCGACCATCGAATTGCCGTCGCCGATCCAGCGGGCCGAAGATTTGGTGGGCATGGAAATGCCGACAAGACCCTTGTCCTGCGCGAAGGCAGGGGTGAAGCTGGCAAAGGTGGCAGCGGCAGTCAGCGCCAAAAGCGCGCGTCTGGAAATAGTCATGGTATCCTCCCGGAGTGCCGCTTGGGCGGCAGTTTGAACGGACAGACCAGCGCAGCGCCGGGCAACCGCGCCGGCAGGTTGCTTTGTCCACTCATTTCCGTCAAATCATATTGGAATATGAAACCATATCGGAATTGATATGACAGAACCTCGAAAAGCCGAGGCCCTGCTGCAAAGGGGCCTGAAACTGAGCCATCTGCGGCTGATGGCAGCGCTGGCGGAAACCGGGCAACTGGGGCTGGCGGCGGACCGGATGGGCATCACGCAGCCTGCGGCCAGCCGGTTGCTGGCCGAGGTTGAACAGATCGCCAAGGTTCAGGTGCATGAAAGGACCGGACGCGGTATTGCGCTGACCGGGCCGGGGCAGGTTCTGGCGCGCCGGGCGCAGCGGGTGATGATGGAGATGCGCGATGCAGCGCGCGAGATGGCCGAACTGGCAGGCGGCGGGTCGGGCGTGGTGCGGATCGGGGCGGTGACGGCCCCGGCGCTGGACATGGTGCTGCCCGCTCTGCGCACCGCGCGCCTGTCGCAACCCAAGGTGAGGGCCGAGGTGACGGTGGCCGCGTCCGACATTCTGTGCGCGCAGCTTTTGGTCGGGCAGTTGGATTTCGTGCTGGGCCGCATCCCCAAAGGGTTTGAGACGGCAGATCTGGAGATCTATACCATAGCGACCGAACCGATCGCGCTGATCGTGCGGCGCGGACACCGTTTGGCCGGGCGGGTGGGGGTGACAGCGGCAGAGTTGATGGATTTCGACTGGGTGATGCCGGCCGAAGGGTCGCCGCTGTCCGAAGCGGTGCAACTTCGACTGGCAGCCTTGGATATGGCCGCGCCGCGTCAGCATCTGGCGACCGCGTCTTTTCTGCTGACGCTGGCGCTGATCCAGCAAACCAACGCAATCGCGCCGCTGGCCCGCGCCGTGGCGCATCAGTTCGCCAGCGCGCCGGATGCGCCCTATACCGTGGTCGATTGCGATCTGGGGATCGAGGTGGTGCCCTTCGGGCTGATCACGCGGGCGGGGACAACGCTGACCCCCGCCGCGCAGGGATTGATGGAGCTGGTGGTCAGCCAGCACAAAGGCTGACCGGGGGTCACAGCCCCTTGGACATCACCGCCTGCTGGCCGATGCGAAAACGGGCATGGGCGGCGTCGAACGCCTCGGTCAGGTCAGACACGGGGTCGATCACGCGGGCGATGGGCGGGCGGGTGGCAATCTCTGCCCCGGCCCCGGTGGCGGCCATGATGGCCAGACGCGCAGCACCCAAAGCCCCGCCAAAATCACCCGCGACCGGCAGATCGACCGGCACATTCAGCGCGGTGGCAATGGCTTGCAGCCAATACTCTGACCGCGACCCGCCCCCCACCGCCAAAAGCCGGTCGATCCGGGTTCCCGTTGCGGCCAGCGCGTCGCGGCTGTCGCGGATGGCAAAAGTCACACCCTCCAGCACGGCGCGGGTGCCGGCATCACGGTCGGTCACATGCTCCAGCCCCAGAAAACCGCCGCGCACGGTGGCGGAATTCAGGGGCGTCCGCTCTCCGCCAAGATAGGGCAGGAACAGGGTCTTGGAGGGGGCTTGCAGCGCGCCCAGATCGGCGGTCAGGCTGGCCGCATCCTGCCCCACAAAGCGGCCATACCAGTTCAGCGCATCGGTGGCGGCAAGGATCACCCCCATCTGGTGCCAGGTGCCGGGCAGCGCGTGGCAAAAGGTGTGGACGGCGGTGGCAGGATCGGGCTGATAGCCGTCATTGGCGGCAAAAAGCACGCCAGAGGTGCCAAGGCTGACAAAGGCATCCCCCGCCTTGACCACGCCGACACCGACGCCCGAGGCGGCGTTGTCACCACCGCCGCCCGCCACGACAACCTGCGCAGACAGACCCCAGCGCGCGGCCAGTTCGGGGCGCAGGTTGCCCGACACGTCAGAGCCTTCGACAAGGCGCGGCATCTGAGCGCGGGTCAGGCCGGTGGCGGCCAAAAGATCATCCGACCAGACACGTTTGCCGGTGTCCAGCCAAGCGGTGCC
>JANNBI010000451.1:0-3926 GCA_031385345.1 Paracoccaceae bacterium
GAACCGGCTCAACTCGCCTCCCGAAGCGATCTTGTTCAAGGGTCCAGCCGGGGCGCCGGGGTTGGTGGCCACGGTAAAGGTGACGGCATCGGCCCCGTCCGGACCGGGATCGCCTGCGGTGACCTCGGTCACAAAAGACGCGCGCTCCATCTTCAAGGGCGCCAGTTCGGCGGCCATGGCCTTGTCCAACCGCTTGGCGGCAGCGCGCCGGTCGGTGCCCAACCGCGCCGCTTCGCGCTGATAGGCAGTTTCCGCCGCCCAGACCGCCTTTTGCAACTTGTCGAGGCCGGCGGTGCCCAGATCTATCGCCTCCAACTTCTGGCGCTGGCTTTCGGCAAAGCTGCCCAGATCATCGGCCAGAACGCCGTATTTGCGGGCGAGGGCGCGGATGGCGAACAGGCGTTCTTCGACATGGTCCAATTCGGCGGGCGAAAAGTCCAAGGCGCGCAGCACGCGTTCCACCCCGTCCTCAGCCTCGGCCAATTCCATCTGGGCGCGCGCCAAAGCCGCCAGCGGCACATCAAGGGCCGAGGCGAACCTGTCCGCCGCCCCTTCCAGCCAGCGCGCGGCATCGCGAAGCTGCCCCCCTGCCCCATCCCCCAGCGCCGTCAGCGCCTTGGCGACATCCACCCGCACCTTTTCAGCCGCCTGCATGGTGCGCCGCCGCGCGTCGAGCGTCGCCTCTTCGCCGGGTTCGGGCATCAGTTTGTTCAATTCGGCCACGGCATGGCGCAGATAATCTTCTTCGGCCCCGGCGCGGGCCAGCGCCTCTTGTGCCTTCGCTAGGGCGTCGCGGGCGGCATATTGCGCCCGCCAGGCGGCACGCGAGGGGGCCAGATCAAAGGCACCAAAGGCGTCCAGCAACAGCCGGTGGCCGCGCGGATTCAACAGGCCGCGGTCGTCATGCTGGCCATGCAATTCCACCAGCACCTCGCCCAGATCGCGCAGCACCTCACCCGAGACGCGGCGGTCGTTGACGAAGCCCTGCTTGCGGCCATCGGCGGCCACGACGCGGCGCAGGATCAGTTCCTCTCCCGGCTCTACCGCGATGCCCGCCTCGGCCAGAACGGCATGGGCGGCATGGGCGGCAGGCAGATCGAACACTGCCACCACCTCGCCCTGCGCGGCCCCTTGCCGCACCAGATCGGCCCGGCCCCGCCAGCCCAGGACCATGCCCAACGCGTCCAGCAAGATGGATTTCCCCGCCCCGGTTTCCCCGGTCAGCACATTCAGCCCCGGCTGAAACGCCAGCGACAGCCGATCAATGATCAGCACATCGCGCACTTCAAGACTGGTCAGCATGACCACCCGCCGGGACCAAATGTCAGAGCCATTCGCCCTTGACCATCTGACGATATATCGCGGAAAGCCAGTTGTCGCCCTTGGCTTCGGGGGCAAGACCCTGATTTTTCAACAGGTTAAAGCTGTCTTGATAGAAAGGAGAGGATTGGTAGTTAAAACCAAGGATGGCGGCTGCCGTCTGCGCCTCGTCCTTCAGGCCCAGACCCAGATAGCATTCGACCAGCCGGTGCAGCGCCTCGGCGGTGTGGGTCGTGGTCTGGAATTGTTCAACCACAACGCGGAACCGGTTGATCGCGGCGGTGTAATGGCGACCCTTCAGGTAATAACGCCCGATCTCCATCTCTTTGGCGGCCAGATGGTCGAAGGCAAGGTCAAATTTCAGGATGGCCGACTGGGCATATTCGCTGTCGGGATAGGTTTCAATCACATCGCGCAGCGCCTGCAATGCCTGGAAGGTCAGGCCCTGATCGCGGCCCACTTCGTCGATCTGATCGTAATAGGACAGCGCCATCAGATAGCTGGCATAGGCCGCATCTTCGTCACCGGGATAGAAATCAAGGAACCGCTGCGCGGCGGCCCGCGCCTCTTCGTATTGGCCAGTCTTGTGCAGGACAAACGCCTGCATGATCAAGGCGCGCTTGGCATATTGGGTATAGGGATACAGCCGTTCAACCTCTTGGAAATAGATCAGCGAATCCTTGGGGCGGCTGCCGGTTTCCAGCTCGATCTCGCCGCGCTGAAAGATCTGCTCGGCGGTGTAGTTTTCCAGTGGCAATTGTTTCGCTTCGGGCGCGCATGAAGCCAGGACCGATAGCATAAGCGCCACACAAATCCCCCGTGTCGCGCCCAAGCCAACCACCGCCATCTGCCGTCAATCCCCACCCTGCCCGACACGCCATCCGGTGTTCGGCTGTTCTTGGCCTGTCCTAGCACAGATCATTTCGGGGCGCAAAACGCCAATCGCGGTTTTGGACAGAGTTAGGCGAAAGCGGGCAGATCTTGGCGCACCACGCCAACGCCGGGCAATTTGCCCATCGTCGTGCCGGCGCAATCCACCAGTTTCCACGCGCCCGGCGTGGCAAAAAGCTTGCGCAGCAACCGGTTGGTCATCGAATGGCCGGCGCGGTTGCCGACATAGCGGCCCAGAATCGGCCCGCCCGCCAGCGCCAGATCACCCATCGCGTCCAGCATCTTGTGGCGCACCGGTTCGTCCGGACGGCGCAGGCCACCGGGCGACAAAACCCGGTCACCGTCAAACACGACGGCGTTTTCCAGCGTACCACCCAAGGCAAGACCCCGGGCGCGCATCGCGTCCACATCCGATTGCAGGCAGAAGGTGCGGCTGTCGCACAACTCGCGCACGAAGGCGCCGTTTGACAGGTTCAGGCGGTGCGACTGCTGGCCGATGCTGGCGGCCTCGAAATCAATGCGAAAGTCGATTTCCAGCATGTCAGCGGGTTCCAGACGCGCATAGGCATCGCCTTCTGTCACCTCAACAGTCTTAAGGATGCGGATGGCGCGCACGGCCTCGTCCTGGCTGCGCAGACCGCGTTCCAGAATGCCCTGCACATACAGCGCGGCGGACCCGTCAAGGATCGGAACCTCGGGGCCGTCGATTTCGATCAGGCAATTGTTGACGCCCAGACCGGCCAGCGCCGCCATCAGATGTTCGATGGTGGACACGGTGACGCCGGCGGAATTGCTGATCTGGGTGCAAAGTTTGGATGGGATCACCGCATCCCAACGTGCCGGAACCAGACAATTCGACCCGCCCAGATCGGTGCGGCTGAACCAGATTCCGTAATCCGCCGAGGCAGGACGCAGCACCATGCGCACGGGCCGGCCGCTGTGCAGGCCGTGTCCACGAAAGGCAACTGGGGCTTTCAGCGTATTCTGCAACGGAGCAACCTCAAACACACGACCCTATGCTGGGCTTGACCCTTGAATTAAGGCGCGCAAGGCCCTTCTTCAATTCACTCTTTGTAACCGAATATGACAGGTGCAAGACAGGTCGTAAGCTCCTGATCCACAATGAAAAACGGCCCGAGTCACCTCGGGCCGTTCACGCAGGTTTCGGATGGATCAGTTGGCCTGACGGCGCAGGAAGGCCGGAATTTCGATCCGCTCTTGATCGGCGGACAGTTCCTGCTCGTCGTCATAGGACGTCACGGGCGGCTGTTGCCGGGCCACCGAGGCGCGTTCGGCGGCGGGTTCAGCGGCACCACCGGACATGCGGTTGATCAGGCTGCCGATGCCAAAGCGCGGGCGTTCGGCCGGTTTGTTGGTCGGCGGCAGGGCACCGGGACGCTGGGCGGCAGGCATTGCCGGGGCGCCCATGCGCGGCGATTGACCGGCGGTTGCGGGCGCGCGGCTGACGGCGGCTTGCAGACGGGCCAAAGCCTCGGGTGACGGAGTACCAGCGGCGCGCGGACGCGGGGCGATGAAATCGGCGGCGTCTTCGTTATGCGCCGGGGCCGATCCGGCCGAGGGGCGCAGATGCAAGGCTTGCTGAAGCGGTGCTTCGACTTGCGGACGGTAGGCCGGGGCGGGCATATCGTCAAACTCATCCTCCATCTGCGCGGCGGGGGCCTGGAACAGATCGGGGGTCGGCTGCGGGGCGGCCA
>JANNBI010000455.1:0-2455 GCA_031385345.1 Paracoccaceae bacterium
GTTCCGCCATGGCTTACCTCTGGTTGCCCGCTAGATTTAGGGTGAGTCGGGGGGTTTTCCAACCAGAAAATGTGAACGAAGGATGAACGATGACCGTGAATGCGGGGGACGGCCACCGATTTCGGGGGATAATCCGCTTACAGGGGCAAGGCGGTGATGCGTCGGCGCGCCTGAAGGCTGTGGACAGCGATCCCCAGCACTGAAAACCCGATCAGGAACAGCGTCAGCCCGGTCGGTCCGGCCTGCCCGATCAGAAAGATCAGCAAGGGCGTGCCGCTGGTGGTGCCGACATTGCCCAGTTGCGCGATGGCCCCGGCGGCACGGCCTCGCGCCTCGGGTCCGGGGTTCAACTGCGCTATGGCGGCGAAAGAGGCGCTTTGCACCAGACCCAATCCGCCCGCCACGCCGTAAGCGGCCAGAAGCATCAGGGCAGAGCGGTCCCAGACCAGCCACAACAGAAGCGCGAACAGAACCGAGGCGACAAAACCCGCCTGCACGACCCGCACGGCCGAAACATGCTGCATTGCCCAGATCCCAAGGGTCATCGACACCACGATGCTGACCAAGGGCATGAACACCGCCAGCAGCACCTGTTCAGGCTGCCCCAGAAACTGTTGCGGCATCAGCGTCAGGAAGGCGACATAGGTGATGGTATAGCAGACAAAGCCCATGGCCGGGGCCGCCTCGGACGGCGAGGCATAGATCGCGATATGGTCGCGCCACAACCCGCGCAGCGACAGCAGCGGCAAGCGCCCCGGCACATCGCGCGGCAGGACCAAAGCCATCACCAAAGCCCCGGCCATCAGATAAGCGGCATGGCCCTGCAAAAGCCCTGCGACGCCAAATCTGTCCACGACACCCGGCCCGATAAACCCCAGCACCATGAAACTGACCGAAAAGAAGGACGAATACAGCGTCATCGCTGCCGCCTGAAAACGCGGGCTGGCCACCTGTGCGGTCAAGACCGGGGCAGCAACGACAATGGCAAGATGGGCAAACCCTTCAAGCCCGCGCAGGGCCAGCAGCAGCGGAAAGCTTGGCCCCAGCGACTGCGCAAAGGACAAAGCTGACCCGGCAATCAAGGCCACCACCATGACCCGCCGATAGCCAAGCCCCGAGGCGAATAGACCCGCCGTCGTGCCCAGAACCAGTCCGGCAAAACCCACCGACGACACCGCCAGCCCGATCATCGGCGCTGATTGCAGCGGATAGGACGCCGCCACCCGGTCCAGCATCACGGCGAATTTGCCAAATTGCGCAGCCGCCCCAAGGCTGACCGCCCAAATCATCACAATCACGAAAAGCGGGCTGAATCGGGTCATGCCGCATGGCTACCGCGATGCGGGTCCGGGGGCCAGCGCGTTAGCGCGGTTTTTGCCCCATGGCCCAAGCCACAATCGGAAAGGCGGGATCATTGGTCAGATCGTCGTTGTCGGGGCGGTAGTCCGGCGGCCAGTCGGGTTCCAGATTGCGCAGGGCGGCGGCGCGGTTGCCCCATTGTTCGGCCTTGATGCTGTCAGGATCAAACCCGGCCTCGGACAGAAGGTGGCGCAGGCCCCGCGCGCTCCACCTTGTGCAATCGTGTGGGGCGGCGTGAAACGGAATGAAAAACGGCACAGCCAGCCAGAACCAGCCCCCCGGTCGCAGCATTTTCAGCACATGTTTGGTGGCGGCGGCGGGGCGGTCCAGATGTTCCCAGACCTGATTGGCCAGGATCACATCGAACTTGCGGATCTTGCCGCCTGCGTCCTGAACCGGACCCTGACAGATGTCGAATTGGGGAAAGGGAAAACTGTCAAAGCTTTTGAATTTGAACAGTTTTCCCCAATCACCCGAGATTTCGGCGGCATCAAGCCCGGCAGGCTCCAGCGCGGTCAGCCAAGCCTTGCTGTGGCGCGTCATCACCACCCGGTTCAGCGACCACCCCATCCCGACCGCCGCCGATCACATATGGATCGCGCGGCCGTAGGCGTCCAGAACCGCCTCGTGCATCATTTCGGACAGGGTCGGATGTGGGAACACGGTGTTCATCAGATCCTCTTCGGTCGTCTCCAGCGCGCGGCCCACGACATAGCCCTGGATCAGTTCGGTCACTTCCGCGCCGATCATATGCGCGCCCAGCAATTCACCGGTTTTGGCGTCGAACACGGTCTTGATGAAACCTTCGGCCTCGCCCAAGGCAATCGCCTTGCCGTTGCCGATAAAGGGGAAGCGGCCGACCTTGATGGCATAGCCCGCCTCAATCGCTTTGGCCTCGGTAAAGCCGACCGAGGCAACCTGCGGATGGCAATAAGTGCAGCCGGCAATCGACCCGGGCTTGATCGGATGCGGATGACCGCCCGCGATCAGTTCGGCCACCATCACGCCTTCATGGCTGGCCTTGTGCGCCAGCCAAGGCGCGCCTGCGATATCGCCAATGGCAAACAGACCGGGAATGCCGGTGCGGCAATATTCG
>JANNBI010000493.1:0-7115 GCA_031385345.1 Paracoccaceae bacterium
ATGGCCTCGGCCAAAGAGGGCGCGGATAGAACAACGCCCGGCCTTCCAGCGCAGGTGGGTGTTGCGGGTCCGCCCTATCCTCCGCCCGTCAGAAATCTGTCGGCGCGCCGCCTTCCTGTTTGCGCCGGGCGACGAACTGGCGCAATTCTTCGCGGTGGTCGCCGTTCATCTCGGGGGGCTCGAACTCGGCCAGGATCTGCTTGTAGATCCGGTGGGCGCGCTCCGCCGTCCACAGCGACCCGTCGATCTGCCAGGCTTCGAAGTTGCGCCAGTCCGATACGAAGGGCTGATAAAACGCCGTGGTATAGCGTTCCTGCGTATGCTGGCAGCCGAAATAATGCCCCGAAGGACCCACCTCGCGGATGGCGTCAAGGGCGATGTCGTCTTCGGTCGTGGCAAAGGTGGACGCTTCGAAATAGCGCTGGATCATCTGAAGGACCTCGCAATCCATGATGAACTTTTCGGGGCTGGCGATCAGCCCGCCCTCCAGCCAGCCCGCCGCGTGATAGACCATGTTGGTCTGCGACTGCACCGCCGACCACAGCGAGTTGGAGGTTTCCCACATCGCCTGCCCATCGGGAATATTTGCCGCACAAACACCCGAGGCGCGCATCGGCAATTTGTACCGGCGCACCAATTGCCCGGTCATCTGCGTCGCGCGCATGTATTCCGGCGTGCCAAAGGCTGGCGCGCCCGATTTCATATCCACGTTCGAGGTGAAAGTGCCCAAGGCAATCGGGCAGCCGGGAGAGATATATTGCAGCAGGGCCGCTGCCGCCAACCCCTCGGCCAGCGACAAGGTAACCGCGCCCGCCATTGTCACCGGGGCCATCGCCCCGGCCAAAGTGAAAGGCGTGATCACCACCGGTTGACGCCGACGCGCCAACCGCATCGCCCCGTCCAGCATCGGAAAATCATGTTTCAGCGGCGAGACAGAGTTGATGTTGGTGTACATCCGCGGCTTGGCCTGAAACTCCTCTTCCGACAGACCGCCCGCAATGCGGACCATTTCCATCACATCCTCGACCCGTTCCGCGCCCAGCGAATAGGCATGACAGACCTTGTCGGTCAGGGTCAGTTTTTCGTACAGACAGTCCAGATGCCGGACCGAGGCATGAATGTCGATCGGTTCCACCGGATAGCCACCCGCGATGTGGATGCAGTTGAAATACTGCGTCAACTTCATGAATTCTTTAAAGGTTTCAAAATCACCCGAGCGTTTTCCACGCTCCAGATCCCAGGCGTTGGGCGGTGAGGACACGTTCACGAACAACATATGTTTGCCGCCCATGATCACTTCGCGGTCGGGATTGCGCGGGGTGATGGTGAATTGCTGCGGCGCCTGCGCAATCATCTCAAGCACGAAATCTTCGTCCATGCGCACATTGGTGCCACTGATCTTGCAGCCCGCCTTGCGCAGGTATTCCACCGCTTCGGGGTTCAGAAATTCGATGCCGATGTCGCGCAGGATCTTCATCGTGCCGCGGTGGATCGCCTGCACGCCGTCCTCGTCCAGGGGTTCGGTCGGACGGTCCGGGTTGATCGGAATGCGCCAGGGCATCTGGCTGATCGCGGCGGCCCCGGCACGGGTTCTGTTGCCCGAGTGTCCCCCGGCGCGGCGTCTGCGGCCCTGATCATCCATCCGACTGCTCCCACTGGTTCGGGCGCCATGCGCCCCTTGCATCAGTGATGGACGAAACTCGACGGAAAAGCGCAATGATTATGCGACGCGATTGTGTCGTTTTTAGAGGATCACCCGGCGGCTGGGTCATTTTGCCGCGCGACCCAAGCCATCAGTCCGCCAATATCGGGCAAAACCACATCCGCATGCGGGGCCAATTCGGCGGCTTCGGCAATGCCGGTCAGCACCGCAATCCGCATCATGCCCGCATTGGCGGCCGCCTGCATATCATGAACGGAATCGCCCACCATGGCAATCTGAGTGGGGTCCAGACCGATGGCCTTGGCAAAGGCCAGCAATTGCCCCGGTTCCGGTTTTCCGCCCCAACCGGAATCGCACCCGGCAACGAAATCAAACAGCGGCAGAATGCCCGCGGTTTGCAGGTGATGACGGGCCGGACCCTCGGTGTCGTTGGTGGCAAGCCCGATCTTCAACCCCATGCTGCGCAGCCCGCCAAAGACCTGCAACAGATCCACCGCAGGCACCATCGGCGCCGCCTTGGCCAAGGCGTTCAACTGGGCGTACAGCGCTTCTGGCTGCGGATGGGCCAGCGTGGCGGCGATGACATCGGCAATTTCAAAGGTGCTGTGCGCGATAACGATGCTGTCGCGGTCAAACTGGCCAGAAGCCGGATCAAAGCCCAGCCGCCGGGCGAGGGTCTGCGCCTGTTCTGGGGTCGTCGGGATTTGATCCAGCACCGCGCGTGTCCAGGCCCCCCAACTGGCCCGAAAATCAAACAGGGTGCCGTCCTTGTCGAAAATCAACGCGCGGATCATCGGGGCATCCTTTTCTTTAGGTCCAGTTGGGCAGATCGCCGCCGTGCAGATGGGCGCGCCGCATGGCCACCTCTTCGGGGCGGATGCCGACAACGGTGGCGAGCGCGATCACGCGCTGATCTTCGGCCAGCACAAAATCCAGCACTGCCGCCAGAAACTCCGGTCGTTTCAGATCCACCACCAAAGATGACAGGCTGGCTCCGGTGGCGTTAAGGAAGTCGCCCAGAATATCCGCGTCTGTTGCCAACCAGGAAACAGCCTGAAGCGCCAGCGTCTCGGCGGATTCCCGCTGGTTTAAGGGGTTTTGCCCAGACTTCTCCACAGAAACCTCTCAAATTGCGTGCGATCACTTAGGAATTTCGAAAGGAATTCTTAACGACTTTCCCTGCACAATGGCCAGAACCAAAAAGGCATCTGGTGATCTTTCATGATCGGAACTGTTCTTATCGTTGACGGCGTTGCGACAAATCGCATCGTCATGAAGGCCAGGCTGACGGCTGCCGGATATCGTACGCTGACGGCGCCTGATGCTGCAACCTGTGTCAGTCTGGCGCGGCAAGAACGTCCGGACATGATCTTGCTGGATGTGGACCTGCCGGGGATCGGCGGGATCGGTTTGCTGCGCTCCCTTCGGGCGGATCCCGAAACGGCGCGGATGCTGGTGGTGATGCTGTCGTCTCGCGTCAATCCGGACATGCGGCTGGCGTCGCTGAAGGCGGGCGCGGATGAATTCTTGGCAAAGCCGATTGACGACCAGACCCTGTTCGCCCGCCTACGCAATCTGGCCCGCGCCCAAGACGACCTTGATGGCATCGAAGGCGGCGCGGCCGAGGGGATGGATGTCTTTGGAATGGCCGAACCGACGACGACCTTTCTGCACCCCGGCCATATCGCGATCGTCACCACGCGGCCCGAAGTCGGGATGCATTGGCGCCACGTCCTGCAAGGATGCAGCCGCGACCGGTTCACCTGCCTGTCGCAGGATCAGGTCTTTACCGCCAAAGCGGCTGGCGGCGCCGACCCCGATGTCTATCTGATCGAGGCGGGATTGTCCGATGCGGATGGCGGGTTAAAGGTGATGTCGGCCCTGCGCAGCCGCCACGACACCCGACACGCCAAATTCTGCATCCTGAACACCGAAACCCATCCGGCCGTGCCTGCGATGGCCTTTGATCTGGGGGCCAATGATCTGGTCGCGGCGGATCAATGCCCCGAAGAAATTGCGCTGCGCCTGAACGCCCTCGTGCGCCGCAAACGCGAGGCGGACCGCCTTCGCGCCTCGGTCAAGGACTCGCTTCGACTGGCGATGATTGATCCTTTGACGGGCATCCCCAACCGCCGGTCCGGGCTGGCGCAACTGGGCGCGATTGCCGACCGCTCGGTTTCCGAGGATCGGCCCTTTGCGCTGATGGTGCTGGATCTGGACCGGTTCAAATCGGTCAATGACCGCTTTGGCCATGCCGCCGGCGACACGGTCTTGATCGAGGTTGCACGCCGGCTGACCACCTGCCTGCGCGCCAGTGATCTGATCGCCCGCATCGGCGGAGAGGAGTTTTTGATCTGCCTGCCCGACACGACGCTGATCGAAAGCCGCATCGTGGCCGAACGCCTGTGCCATGAAATCGAATCCCAGCCGGTGCGTCTGACCACGGGTGAACATTTGCCGGTGACAATCTCTATCGGTCTGGCGATCAGCCACGAAGCGAGCGGATTTGCGGCCGCGCCACTGGTGGCGGAAATCTTTGACCGCGCCGACCGCGCCCTTTTGGCCGCCAAAGGGGCGGGTCGCAATCAGGTCACCATCAGCCGCAGCGCCGCCTAAGCGCCGTCAGTCTTTGTGATCGCGGTCCATGCGCTTTTGCAGCCGATTGGCAAAGGCGATCCGGTCCTGCGGCGTCATGCCGACCAGAAACTCCCGCAGGGCGGACTGGGCCACCCGCAGGTTTTCACTGGCCCGCAGATTTTGCGCCGCAAAGGCCGCATCAAGCGCCGAAGGATCAAAGGGATCGGCCAGAAGCGAGGTCAGGATCGCGGAAATATCCGCCTCCATTGATTTGCGGGCATCGCGCATTCCGGGGGCTTTTGCGTAAAGCGTTTTGGCCAGCGCGCGACGGTCGCCGTCGGACAACGCCTCGGTGAAGGGGCCAAAGGCCAGATCCCGCGCCATATTGCCCGGACCGGGACCGTCGCGGTCCAGTTTATGCCCCAAAACAAATCCCGCGACCGCCAGATTGGCTGCCAGTGACAGGGCCAGAACGATCCGGGTGCCACGCGACGCGCCGGTGCCTGCCGGTTTGATCGGCGGTTTGATCGGTGGCGGGGCCGGGGCTGTGGGAATAGGGGGGGGCAGATCGGTCATGTCATTCCTCGGTCAGCAAAGTGTCAAAGGCCGGCATCAGATCCATCGACTGGGTCGAGATGGAGCTGCCAGCCAGAAGATTGGTCAGGCTCGCCAGGCTTTCGGGTTGAAGATAGCCCAAGGTCAGGCCGACAACACCAGCCATCATACCCCCGGCCAGTGTCCCCGCCCCGCCAAAAAGGCCAAAGAGCCGGTCCAGCAAGCCGATCCGGGCGGGACTGACGGCCAGAACGGTCGCCGTCACAGCCTGATTTTGCACCGTCAAAGCGTCCTGCATGACCCGCGCCATCAAAGCACACGACGGTTCCGGTCCCAGCTTGCGGGCTTCGGCAAAAAGATCGTCAAGATCAGTCATCGCGCCATCCTTTCAGTCTTGGGCCGCGGGGGTGCGGTGGTGGGTCTTGGTCCTTGGCGCCACGGGGTCGGTGGCAAATCCCTACAGGTGGATCTTGGTCTTGCCATGTCATCCCCCCTCATCTTCATAGCCCAAGGCGGCCTTTTGCCCCGCCAAAAGGGCGGTCAGGGCGCGTTTGCCGCGCGCGGTCAGGCTTTCAACCGCCTCCACCCCGATATGCAGAATTTCCGCAATTTCGGGGTTGGTCAAACCTTCGATATGCCGCAAGACAACCGCCTGACGCTGACGGTCGGGCAAGGCATCCAGCGCCGTTTGCAGCGCTGCCATCCGGTCGCCGTCAATCATAACCGCCACCACCGGCTGACCGGGATCTTCCGGCTCGGCCACGTCGTCAATCGGGCTGGCCGCGCGGCGCTGCCGGGCGCGCAGCCGGTCGGTGCAAAGGTTGGCCACGACGCGGAACAGCCAGGTTTTGGGCTGCGCCTCGCCCGGACGCCAATCCGCGGCCACGCGCCACAGCCGCACCATTGCCTCTTGCGCCACATCTTCCGCCTCGGCCCGGTCGCCCAGAACCCGCGCGGCATAGCGCAGGGCACCGGGCAAAAGTCGGGTCATCAGCTGACGCGCGGCCATGGGTTCGCCATTTGCATAGAGAACCAGCAGGGCATCGTCCCCCACCTCGGCCAAACTGTCGCGCGCCATGTGCATCCTTTCGGCAGTACGCTCGCCGGGCCTTGGGATCAATCAAAACTGATCCCGCCCGGCGGGCAAAGCGGGGTTACTGGTCGCCATCGCCGCCGAACATGCCCCAGTCTTTGTCACCGTGATCGCCGTGACGTCCCTTGCCACCGCGACCCCCACGTTCGGCCATCTTGGCTTGGGCTGCCTCCATCTCGGCCTGCGAAATCGCGCCGTCGCCGTCGGTGTCCAACTGGTCAATCGCCAGCGTCGGGCCCTTGCCTGCGGCCATCTCGGCCGCCGACAAAAGACCGTCGGCATCGCTGTCCATTGCGGTGACCATCTTGGCCGCCATTGCGGTGGCCCGTTCGGTCATTGCCGCAAGCTGCATCTGAACCAGTTCTTCGGCGGACAGCAGACCGTCCTTGTTGACATCGACCGCGGCCACACGGGCGGCCCGGTTTGCGTCAAGTTCAACTTGGGTGACCTTGCCATCCTTGTCGGCATCCAAGGTGGCAAACATCGCGGCCATATCCATGCCGCCCTTGCCGCCCATCATCATCCCCAATCCGCCGTTGTCTGCCACCGCAGCCCCGGCCAATCCGATCGCGGCCGTTGCCCACAAGCCCACCGCCGTAATTTTTTGCCAATCGCGCATCTCGTTCTCCTGTTCGATGATCGCGACCTGTGCCGCGACATTCATGCCAGATAAACGGCTGGGATCGGCGGTTCCGTCGCGGGGATCGCAAAATAACTGCGGCAGGCTGCGGCTATTGCGCCCAGCCCTCTCGGTATTCCCGGCGGGATCGTCTATGTTGCGGCCAATGTAAGGATCATATCATGACCGACACCACCCTTCCGATGGAGATTGACCGCCCGATGGGGCCCGCGATGCGACGGGGTTGGGCGCTGCGCTGCCCCAATTGTGGCAAGGGGGCGCTGCTGCATTCCTACCTGAAGGTGAACGCCACCTGCGGCACCTGCAGGCAGGAGTTGCACCATCAACGTGCCGATGACGGGCCGGCCTATCTGACCATCCTGATCGCCGGTCACCTGATGGCACCTCTGCTGCTGTTCGTCTATTCCACATGGCAGCCCGAACCGATGCCCATGGCTTTGGGCTTTACCGCGCTGTTTGTGGCCCTGTCGCTGTATCTTCTGCCAAGGCTGAAGGGCGTTCTGGTGGGGATCCAATGGGCCAAGCGGATGCATGGCTTTGGCGGTGACAGCCCCAATGTCTGACGCCATTCGACCGGCGGCCACCGT